>CAXEIX010000034.1:0-7573 GCA_963996605.1 uncultured Candidatus Poseidoniales archaeon
AGAGTTCTGAGATCGACTACTTCGACTTCAGTTCCCTTTTTGGACGCCTCTCTAGCCGCATCAAGGGCAACATGGACCATCGCCCCCCATGTGACAATTGTGATATCTTCCCCTCCACGAACTATTCGAGCAGACCCAATGGAAATATTGCCACTTTCAAGCCTCTGGTCGACCGAGTTCGTGTCAACGATTTGGTTGATTGACTTGCCCCAGCCAGTCATTCCACCCCTCAGTCCGTATAGCCCAATATGCTCAAGATACACAACTGGATCAGGAAGATGATGTGATTCGATAAGAAGATCATAAGCATCTTGTGGGTTGCTTGGGAAGACGATTACCAGCCCCGGGTCATTAGTAAGCCACGACTCAATCATATTCGCGTGGAATGGCCCACTACGGGTCTTTGCCCCAAGTGGAATTCTGACAGTCATGGGTACTTCAGCACCCCATCTCCATCTTAGTTGAGCTGCATTATTTACCAATGGATTCATTGCTAGTGAAGCAAAACCGCCGAATTGAATCTCTGCTAGTGGTCGCATACCCCCCAAGGCAGCCCCCGTTGCAGAATGAATGATTATCGCTTCGGAAAGTGGCATATCCAGGAGTTTTTGTTGGTGCCCTTTTGCTCTAAGTCCAAGATTCATTCCGAAAGCACCAGCCACTTCCATATCTTCCCCCATGAACAACATCTTCTCTCCAAATTGTTCAGCCAGTGTCGCCATGGCATTCTGTATGGATCTACTGAATGTCCATGAGTTTGGAGCATCTGAAAACTTGATTCCGTATTCTCCAGATCTTAGAATAGCTTCCGGTACCTCTCCTTCTCGGTCGATTCTATTTATCTGCTGCTCATGGCTTGTTGCGTCAAACAGTGAGGTCACTCCTCTTACTACTGAATTCCCCTCGGGCCACTCCATTTCTTCCAATTCACTCCTGGCTCGATCAATCACCTCTTCCTCTTCCTTCAGTATTCGATTCAGCATCTGTTCACCAACTCCTGATTTAATCAGCAATTCTCTGTGGTTTGGAAGTGGGTCCTTCTCGGACCAGTATCGAAGCAAATCTCGATCAACATAACCAGGGGGATTCCCACTTGAAGATCCGAGATACAGGTCGTCGTGATGATGTGCATGACCACAACCCCTCATCGTTTCCACATGAATCAGAGTGGCCCCGCAACCTGCTATGGCGAATTCTCTAGCCACCGCTGAGGATGCGTAGAACATCCCTGGATCAGATCCATCAATGGTCCACGAGGGAATTCCCATTGCATGGCCCTTGTCACCATAAGTCTCCGCTCCAGATTGCGCTGAATTGAACGTGTCGAGAGCAATCTGATTATTCTGAATCATAAAGCATATTGGAAGTCCACGTACTCCAGCGAAATTCATCGCCTCCCAGAACTCGCCACTGCTGCTACAACCCTCTCCAACCGGAGCTAGATGAAACCTATTCACACCAAGTTGTTTCGCGGCCAATGCCACTCCCGTTGTAGTTGCACTTGCTATTGGAAGGGGTGCTGTTGGGGGTAGTACTCTCTTATCCCAATTCCCGATGTGCAGGTCACGCCCCCCGCCTCCCTCGATACCTCCATCCATGTATGATTCCGCCTTCCCCATTTGGGCTGCAAGAACTTCAATCGGAGTCTGCCCCATTGCTAGAGCAAGACCCATATCCCGAATCATAGGTGCCACAACGTCTGCATTTTGCCTCTCTCCCTCGGGGAGATCAATCGCTCTAATCATTGCAGAAGCACAAGCTGCCACGCCCTCTTGCCAAGTAGATCTGAAACCTTTCCCGCCGAAAGTACCGCCATCTGGTGTCGGTAATCCAGATGCGAATAGATCCTTTAATTGCTCATCAACTAATCTGGTTCTTATCATCCATCTCTGCCATTGTAGCCTATCTTCTACTGTTATTGAGTGGTAATGGGCTATCCTCCTCAGACAGATTTTAACATCGACTAGGAACCTCTCCATCCTTCTTTCAAGGAATACCTCGCCCGATCTTCTAGGAATGATTTCGGTTTTGCCCAAAGATGAAAGATTTGGGCCAAGAAGACGGTCTGCCAACTTAACTTCCAACTCATAAACCAGCATTTCTGAGAATTCGTGAAATCCATCGCCGTCCAGGTGATTAGGCATCTTCAGATTGTCCCAACAGCCCGAAACCACATCCAAATGACCATCGTGCCTTTCTGCAATGAACCCCAATAACTCATTTCTGACATCATCAGCAGGGACTCTATATGGGAATTTTAGCGGAAGTTCCGGTTTCCACTCAGAACCCCAAATCTTCGGCAATAGAGATTGGGGGCCATCATTTGAAAGAGCGACATCAGGCGTTTCTTCCTCCAAAGATAACCCGGCGTTTCTTCTAGAAACCTCTTCTTCGAGAATTCCAATCTTAGCTCGCGGGTCTCTTTCCCAAATCTCCACACTCCTCGTCCTCCCCTTGCCGGAGGATGATCTATCTAGCGTGGTCCTGACTCTTTTTTCGCATTTGGAGCACCTTCTATCCAATTTATTCGCATTACTAGACCTAGTTTTCCAAATCTGGTGAAGGCCGCACCCAGGACACTTCCAAATCCCTATTCTCGCCAATACCATGATTGCCCGAGTAGGTATAGTACAACAATATTGGCTATGTTTTTGATAATTTAACCACAATTATTTATCTAATGTGGTATTTCTGTTAAATAATTTCTATATTATCTTAATTTTACCACATAAAAAAAGTATATTATTAGTAAAAAAACCACATTACACTTAATTATTTGCAAAAATTAGTAAAAAGTGATAATTTACCATATTAAAGCAGTATACTATAACTAATAATACCACATTAATATTTCACTATTCTTGGATCTACATTGTCAGACCAAGAGAGTATCCCTCCGGTCAAGTTGAAAATCCGTCCAACTTCAAAATTAGATTCTATGATGAATCTAGCCACAGCAGCCGATCTTTGTCCACTTCGGCAGTATACGACGATGTCAGTTCGCGTTGGCAGCTCAGACAACCTCGTAGGAATCTCAAGATGCATTATTCTGGCATCAGTACCTTCAATCGAAGAAATAGCCTCTTCATCCGCTCTTCTAACATCAAGAAGGAATGGTTTCCAACCGGCCTTTCTCCGTTCGAAAAGCTCCTTCGCACCAATTTCTCCAAAATCTCTGACCACTGACTCTCCTAATCTTGCGACTCTAACTCTTTCTGGATTTTTCGAAAATGATAGTGATCTCATTTCCATCGTCAAAGCATCAATTGCCAGCAGTTTTCCACTCAGATTTTCCCCAATTCCCAGGATTACTTTGAGTGCCTCTGAGGCCTGAATTGTTCCAACAATTCCTGGCAGTACGCCCAATACACCAGCTTCCGAGCAATTAGGTGACAATTCTGGAGGAGGGGGGGTGGGAAACAGATCACGATAATTTGGACCATCGTTGTGGTTGAATGTGGAGGCTTGCCCCTCGAATCTATGTATGCTGCCGAAAATCCAGGGTTTATCCAGAATCTCACAAGCGTCCCCAATAAGATATCGAGATTGGAAATTGTCCGTCCCATCGATAATAACATCATAACCACTCAATATTTCTAATGAATTTTCATGAGTTAGCCTATCGTCCATCTCAACGACATCAATATCGGAATTAAGTCCCTTGATCCAGTTAGAAGCAGACTCAACCTTGGATTTGCCAACCCAGGAAATATTGTGGATGATCTGCCTCTGTAAATTGGATGAACTAACCGTGTCATTGTCGATAATGCCTATTCTTCCGACTCCGGCTGCAGCCAAATACATCAATGCTGGAGAGCCCAGACCTCCGGCTCCAACAACCAGGACCGATGATCTCAGCAATTTCTCTTGGCCTTCTTCTTCGACCCCCGGGAGAACAAGGTGTCTTGCGTACCTCTCCCTCTGCTCTGGACTCAGGTAGCCTGACATTGTCACCGTGAAAGGGCGTCCAATCAAGGTACCTTCGGTCCTCAATCTTGCTCTTCCAACCACTTTTCTGCGTCTATTGCTGCCTGGCATCCCATTCCAGCAGCAGTAATTGCTTGTCGATATCTTTTGTCAACAACATCCCCTGCGGCAAATACTCCTGGGACAGCAGTCATTGTATTCTCCTTGTGGACTATGTATCCTTCTGAGTCTGTTTCCAACTGATCATCGAGGAAACTGGTAATCGGCTTATGCCCTATTGCGATAAATGCTCCAGAGCAACCAATCTCCTCCTCCGAACCATCCCGGGGGTCCTCTAGGATTGCTCCAATAAGGCCCTGTTCGTCCGCAATCCATTTTTTCACTTGCCTGAATGGCTTGATCTCTATTTTCGAGTGCTCAGCAGCCCTTTCGTACATCACCTTCGACGCCTTGAAAACATCCCGTCTGTGGATCACAGTGACCTTGCTAGCAAACCTAGTCAGGAAAATCGCCTCTTCCATAGCCGAATCCCCCCCTCCAACAACAATGATCTCCTCGTCTCGGAAGAAAGCCCCGTCACAAGTGGCACACGTCGATATTCCACGTCCCTTCTGCTCGTCCTCTCCTTCCGCTCCAAGCCAAATTGCTTCTGCACCGGTGCAAATTATCAGCGACTCTGCCTTGAACTCCTCTCCCTCTACCCAGACACTAAAGGGGCGTTTCGAAAGATCTACTCTTTCCACATTCTTGTCTTGGACCTCCAAACCGAATCTTTCGGCTTGTTCCCTCATTTCTACCATCATCTCAGGCCCACCAATTCCCTTTGGATACCCGGGAAAGTTCTCTACATCCGAAGTTAGCATTAGTTGTCCGCCCGACATGTATCCGGCGAACATCAGTGGACTCAGCAGCGCTCTAGCCGAGTATAGTCCTGCAGTGTACCCCGCAGGTCCCGAACCAACGATGATCACGCTCCTGACATCCTCTCCCATAGGTCACCGAGGTGTAAGGCATCCCTTGAATCTTGACAGTCAAATCACCATGTCGAATCGGCAAAAAAATGAAAGAAATCGTAATATAACGGCCATCCAGCGGATGAATCATGCCAAAATACATGTATTCTGGAAACTACACTAAGGAAGGTGCCGCTGGTCTGCTAAAGGACGGGGGCAAGGCAAGAAAGGAAGAAGCCAAGAGGATAGTGGAAGCCATGGGGGGATCCCTGGAATCCTACTATTGGTCATTCGGAGAGATGGATTTCATGATGATCGCCGACGTCCCTGAGGCCATGGCCGTGAAGTTCTCCCTCCACGTGGGGGCATCGGGAGTTTTCAACGGAAAGCTGACACCACTAATCACCGTCGAGGCAATGGAAGAAGCCACTTCCACTGAGTTGCCTTCGATGAGCCTTCCTGGCGAGTGATGGCTTAGCTCACTCAGACATCGCTGCGACTGCACCGACTGCGGATCTGGCATGGGGCTCTAGCCTCGGCTCAATGTGTTCAGGCTCGGCACCAGGGCCAATTATTCCCAATCCGATCGGCTTATTGTGCTTGATTTGCAATTCAATAATCGACATGGTCACGGAATTGCCCATCACAAGGCCGTGATCGGTCTCGCCACGTTCGATAATCCCCAAGACAATGGCACCATGGATTTCTTCACTATGGAGCATCCTGTCGAGAGCGAGGGGCGCCTCCATAGAACCGGGAACCCAAACGACATCCCGAACTAGTAGATTCTTGGAATCCGCCTCATCTCTAGCGAATTCAAGCATCCTCTCTACCTCTTCACGATGAAAAGACCCACAAACAACTCCAAGATTCATGTTTTTCCCATCCTGAGCATCGTCTCCACAACTGCTTGGGTTCTCGAATCTATCTCAATGTTTACCCTGTCCCCTTCGACCTTCTTATCCAGTGTGGTAATTCTCAGAGTCTCTGGAATAATGTGCAAACCGAAACTCTCCTCATCGCATTTCCCCACAGTTAGGGACATCCCATCAACAGCAATGTATCCCTTCTCTAGTATGAATGGGGAGCATCCATCTGGTATAGAGATTAGAAGGTCCAACCCCTCTCCAACTGTGTTCTTCTCTAATATTTCAGCCGTCCCCATCACATGCCCAGATAGGATATGGCCCCCTAACTCGTCTCCGAGCCTCATCGACCTCTCGACGTTAAGCAGATCCCCCTCCGACCTATCGGCGAGGGTTGTCCTATCCAGCGTCTCTGTAATAGCATCAAAGGTCACTTCCCCGGAGTCCACGCTAACCACAGTCATGCATACCCCATCTAGGGATACGCTTGCTCCAGATTCAAGTCCGTCCACTAAATCTCCCAGATCCACTGTAATTTTACGGATTCCCTCGCCTTCGACAATCTTCAGAATAGGTACAGCTCCAGCCACAATTCCCGTAAACATGCTCAGTCCTCCTCGTAGGGTCCACCCTCAGTGTTTGGCCACAAATCCAGAATCCTTGCAATAATCTTCCTAGTCCCGTCTAGGTCATCTGAAAGCCCCTCGACTCGAGTCACTTCGACTTTTTCGAAGCCAGCATTGTCAAGACCAGACCTAATCGCGTCGATCGAGTGCTTCTGATCATATCCCAGTGCAATAAGATCGGGCTTCACTTCCCTCAGAATCTCGAAAATTGGCACCCCAGGGGGATTCCCGATAATTGCCTTGTCTACGGGCTTAAGCCCCTCCACCATTCTTCTCCTCAACTCCTGGCCGGTGACTGGCTCGTGTTTCTGATTCCTCACGGTCTCATCATTGGCAATGACTACAATAAGCTCGTCACCAAGTGATTTTGCTTGCTCAACGTAGTGCAAATGACCTGCATGCAGGAGGTCGAAGATCCCAACTGCCATTACTCTGACCATCATTGAGTCCCCGTTGATATCTTCGTCTAATCCTTTTCATCGAAAGCATTGGAAATCTGTTCCCCAGTAATCATCGGAATCCCATATCTATCTGCATACTCCATGGCTCCTTCCAAGGACAACGCACCATCGCCATCGGTCTCCAGCATTTCCGCACCAATTGTACAGGGGACCAAACCTGCCAATCTGGTTATCGATACGGCCAGTTCAGTGTGCCCCTCCCTCGTCTTTAGCCCTCCAGGAGACTCTCTGCACACAGGGATATGTCCAGGGGTCCTGAATTCCTTGCCCAATTGAGAGAGTGCGGAGTCGCCCCCAGCACCACTATCCAACAATTCTCCAGACAGTTCTCCGAACCTTCTAGTTGTCAGAGCCCTGTCTCTATCGGTAATTCCCGTATACGTCTCTCTATGGTTCAAAGAAAGAGTGAAGGCAGATCTTGAATCGTACTGAAGATCGTTTGTAACTAGATGACCAAGTACTGGGTTCTCTCTAATCAAGGCATCATGAGAATGTATGTCCTGTAGCCATGGGAGTCCAAACATCTCCCCGATTTCATTCCCAATTGCTAGGAATAGTAGTCCTCCGCAGTCGTTCCGTAGCCTCCTAATTACCTCTGGCGTAGCCGATGTTGCAGGCCATAGCAGATCCGTCTCCTTCTCTCTGAAATCTGAGTCAAAGATCATAACCGGATTCCCTGACTTAAATGCCGCAATCGCTCTGGCTACACCGTCGTCCATGTCAGGCGGAGGGGCCATTGA
>CAXEIX010000035.1:0-7312 GCA_963996605.1 uncultured Candidatus Poseidoniales archaeon
TATCAAATTTGGATAGATATTCGTTTCAGTATCACTTTTATTAATATTATTATGTAGTGTTTTTTCTACATCGATAGAGTAAAAGAGAAACCCCGTAACAAGCAAACAATATTTTTCCACTCAATCCCGTCGAGCTACTTATTGATTATTGTATAATCATGATCAGAACGATTTGCAGTCGTTCCAATAACTACTCTGTTATATATAACAGAAATTTTTCTATCTTAATTATTAACAGTAAAATTTCCCGTATTATCTATTTCGATACTATCTCCATCATTCAATTGGATCACGTCAATTGGCAATTCTGGAATTTCGAAACCAGACTCACTATTGGGTGACCTTGCATAGTTATGAGTGACAAGAACCTTCACTTCGGGAAACCTCTCATTGAATGAAACTACATCTGAAGGTCTATGGTGGTGAGGGAAATCGCCAATATCTGGCATCCCCATCTCCAATATCACCGCATCAACCTTTTCAGCCCGTCTTTCAATCTCAGGACACGGTCCGGAATCGCCACAGTGTAGGATACGAAAACCACTTTCATGTTCCAATTCATATCCATGAGGGTCTGTTTCGGGAGTGTGATGTACCGGAAACCTGTCATACTTCCATCCCGTTCGTCCAATGGCCGCCTTCTCGCTTTCGTTCCAATTTACTTGTTCCTCAAGAGAATCATCCAAGCTTCCCGGAAAACCCATTTCACACAGTGTCGAGAGATATTCCTTTCCTCCTGGACGAAGATGCAGCTCTAACTTTTCTTCTCCCTTGGGATTTGAGAGATATTTCCTATCAAGAAGTAAAAATGGAAATCCAAAGGTATGATCGCCGTGCCAATGTGTGAAAAGAATGTGCTGCAATTGTCCGGGAGATATCTCTGACCTTCTTAGTTGAGTGACAACAGTCGGAGGAGAATCAATTAGGATTCGATTATCAATCAGTGCCAGAGCATGCATCCTTCCATGGGGTGAGAATGCATTCCCAGTGCCGAGGAAGTCTATGCGAGCCACATGTTCCGACAGGAGTCTTCAGCCTTGACCCCATCGTTTGTAGTTCAAGAGTCATTCCTATACGCATTTGTTCATATATCCTAGTTAAGTCGGAAAAATTGGAGATATTGATGTCAGGCAAGTCGGCTAAATCTGAGTGGTCGGCAAAGAATCCATTTTTCACAAATATTTCAGATAATTATGTTCTAAATGGCGAGTCTTCGAAGAAGGAAACTCGCCATATTGTGTTTAATCTAGGAGATTCGGGATTGCAGTACAAAGCGGGAGATGCATTAGGAGTGGTTCCTAGGTGTCCTCCCGAGATAGTTGAGCAATTATTGCAGGTCTGTGGTTACTCTGGGGAGGAAGAAGTTGAAACAAACCTAGGGCCATGCTCACTTAGGGAAGCATTGACAGATAGGTTCGAGATTCATCGAGTTTCAAAGAAGTGGCTCAAGGGAATCGCAGAAAGAATCGGCGACTCCCCTGCTAAAGTAGAGATGAGAATCGTCTCTAGAAAGCGTTTCTCATCTACAGACGGGACGATGATTGTCGACTGGGAAGCCAGTAATGAACAAGATGTACCAGAGGGTTATGTAGAAATGGGGGAAGTGGGGGATAATTCTGCCATACTGTTGCAAGAACTAATTTCAAACAATGATGCAATGGAAGATTACATCTGGTCCAGGGACTATGTCGATGCATTGGGTGATTTCATTGGTTTTGGTTTCACTCCACAGCAATTACTGGAGGGTATGGATAGGCTAAAACCACGACTGTATTCCATTGCCAGCAGTCCCGATTTTGAGAAAGGTACGGTTCATCTTACCGTGGCAATAGTCAGGTACAACCACCATGAAAGAGATAGGGCTGGCCTTACCACTGGATTCATGGCAGATAGATGCGAGACCGATAAAACTCAGATTGGAGTTTACATGTCTCCAACTAGATCATTTGTACTTCCAGAGGATGGTACCAAGGATACGATAATGGTCGGACCAGGAACCGGAATAGCCCCCTTCAGAGCTTTCCTCCAGCAGAGGGAGATAAACAAGGATTCGGGTAGAAACTGGCTCTTCTTCGGAGATTGGACAGAGGAAGGAGAATACCTCTATCGAGATGAGATGGATGATTGGAAAGAAAGAGGGATAATTTCGAAACACGATCTGGCTTGGTCACGCCAAGGGGCTGAGAAGGTTTACGTTCAACATTTGATGGAGAAGAATGGAGAAGAGATCTGGAATTGGATTGAAGGTGGAGCATATTTCTACGTTTGTGGCGATAAACAGTACATGGCGAAAGACGTACACTCCACCCTTATCAAAATCTGCTCAGATTACGGAGGCATGTCTCTCGAAGATTCTAAGGATTTTGTTGAGAACGGTCTGATGAAATCAGAGAAGAGATACTTGCGAGACGTGTATTGACAAGCCGATTCACTCAAACGACGGTGCATCTGCCATAGTATTGTGTTCCGTCGAGTTCTTATTGCTAACCGAGGTGAAATAGCTCTTCGAATAGTTAGATCATTGAGGGAAATGGGGATTGAATCTGTTGTCATCCATGGTCGTGAGGATAGGATGTCCCTTCCAGTTAGGCTTGCCGATGAGGGTTTCTTTATTGCTCGAGAAGATCCCCTAGCGTCTTACCTAGACATTGAGGCAATTATTTCAGCTGCAAAAGAGGTCGGTGCAGACGCGGTACACCCCGGATATGGCTTTCTTTCCGAGAACGCGACCTTTGCACAGCGCCTCGCCGAGGAAGGAATAACCTTCATTGGCCCCTCTCCAGAATCACTTAGGCTGCTAGGGGACAAGATAGCAGCCAGAGAGGCTATGTCAAAAGCTGGAATACCAGTGGCAAAGGGCACAAATGAACCAATTTCTGATTCTAAGGAGGCACTGGAACTAGCCTCAGAGATTGGATTCCCGTTGATGATTAAGGCGGCCTCGGGAGGAGGGGGAATAGGAATGCAGGTGGTGAATGAAAAATCTGATTTCGAGTCTGCTCTGAGGTTATGTCAAGGCCGCGCTGAATCAGCTTTTGGAGATAGCAGAGTCTTCATCGAAGAATATGTCAGCTCAGCAGAGCATATCGAATTCCAAGTGGTTGGAGACGGCTCCAAAGCAATACATCTCGGTGAAAGATTCTGTTCCATTCAGAGGAGGCATCAGAAGATTTTGGAAGAAGGGCCATGGTTAAGCAAGACCGAAAGAGAATACATTGGGGCCAAGGTGGTGGCAGGAGCCGAAGCGATCGGTTACAGGGGTCTTGCGACATTTGAATTCCTGAGAAACTCCGATGGAGAATTCTACTTCATGGAGGTCAACCCCAGGGTTCAAGTGGAACACACAGTAACTGAGATGTTAACAGGTATCGATCTTGTATCTCTTGGGATAGTAGTCTCTTCTGGTGCTGAATTACCAATAAAGCAGGAAGATGTTAGTTTGAGAGGCCATGCAATACAGGCTCGAATAAATGCAGAGAATCCGATTACTCTCGAGCCTTCTCCAGGTAAATTGTGGGAATGCCACTGGCCAGGTGGTCCGGGCGTCAGAGTCGACTCCCACGGTTTCTCAGGTTATGTAATGCCAGAGGATTTCGACTCCCTACTTGCCAAGATAATCACTTGGGCCCCAACAAGAAACCAAGCAATAGTGAGACTCGACTCTGCTCTGGAAGAAACTATTCTTCTTGGAGTAGATACACTGATCCCGCTTCATAGAGCCATTCTGCAGGAATCTGACTTCTTAGAAAAGAAGATTAACACTGACTATCTAGACACGCATACAGATTTGCTGGCTGGTGAGTAATTGGAATTAGTGATTGTAGGCAGTATTGGCTATGATGACATTGAGACCCCTATTGCCACGGGTTCGGATATCTTGGGGGGCTCTGCGGTACATGCTGGAGTCTCATCCTCATTCCATCTACCAGAGACTCCAGAAGGCGTCAGGAGAGTCGGTCTAGTTGCACCAATCGGCAATGATTTCTCAGACCTTCATCAATCAAAATTAGAAGATCTTGGGATAGATTTCTCTGGAGTAGAGAAACTCTCAGGAAAGACATTCAGATGGTCAGGAAGATATTCGGGAACTATGGATAATGTGGAGACGATTTCAACTGAGGTTAACGTTCTTGGTGACTTCTCCCCTGAAATACCCGACTCTTGGAGGGCACCAAACGTACTCTTCTGTGCCAATACCCATCCAGCGTCCCAGGTCCTCGTTCTTGATCAGTGCCCAAGCTCGGAAATTACTGCGATTGACACTTTCATGCTGTGGATCGAGACTGAGTTCGAGTCTCTCTCGACAGCACTCAGGAAGGCCGACTTGGCAATATTGAATGAAGAAGAGGTTTGTGCAATTTCGGGAGAGGATTTCTTTATGAAAGCCATAGAGCCAATTTTGTCTGGTGAATGCCTTCATGGGGGCGAATCAGCAGGTAGGGGGCCCAGTGGTCTGGTAATCAAGAGAGGATCTTCAGGAGTATTTGCCCATCTTCCATGTGGGATTATTTCCCTCCCTTCATTCCCAATCTCAGAGGTGGTAGACCCTACGGGTTGCGGGGATTCCTTCGCAGGCGCACTCTTGGCTAACATGTCTCAGAGGAAGGGAATCTTGAACGATATTGAGTCAATGAGGGACGCAATGGTCCACGCAACGGTAACTTCTTCGTTTACAATTCAAGGACTGGGAACAAATAAACTACAAGGATTGGAAAGAGGCCTCTATCATGCTAGAATGGATAGTTTCAGAAGAATAGTCGGACTGTGATTACCCTAGTCTTCTTAGTCCTGGAAGGGGATTGGGGTCTTCTTTCGAAGAGGTTGGATTTAGTTGACTGAATCTCAATGAATCGTTTGATCTTTCGGATAGAAGTATGTCCTCCCTTTCTTCTCCAGACACCTTCTTCACAATCAAATCGAGCTTATCTCTAGCCGTTGAAGGATGGTTTGCTTTTCGCATAGCACGTATTCGAGATGAGATATCTGCTTGGTGGTCTTGATCACTCCTCAGTCTCATATGTTGAGTAGTCTGGAAACTCTCAGTTTCAATTTCATCGATTTGTCCCGCACTGCCCACCTCTCTACTTCTCACAGAACTGCCTGGTCTAAGGAGGCGAGATAGCCAACCACCGGACATTCCACCCGTTGACGACGCTACAGTCTGGCTGCTACCCGACATAGTTGAGGCAAGCCCCTTCAAGGCTGGATAATCATCCAAATTTGCTGTACGAATTGTCCTTGGACCATGCAAATTTTGTGATCGCAACTCTTGCTTAGCCTTTGCTTGCTTCACCACCCCTGCCCTACACTCATCTCTGACCGCTTCCTCCGTTGGGGGTGGAAGCAAGGTTCTCGGGAATGGACCAGAAGGGGCCCCAAACTCCCTATGAGCACGCTTAATCATCTGAGAACTGGAATGTTGCGGCTCGTTTGCCTCTTTAGCAGAGTCATCGAAATCAAAGTCGAAAAGACCCATTTCATTAGAATCGGATACAACTGAGGGTGTATTGGAGTCGAAAATACCTCCCGGAGCAAACATATCCAGACTCTCCGCAGCATCTGAGAAAGCCGAATCAATCCTACTCTCACTTCTTTGATCGACATCCTTCTCCTTGTACCATTTCGGCGCCTCTTGTACCCCCCAAGCCCTCTCATAGGCATTCTGTTTGATCCGATCATCATCATGATTGTCGCCTTCCGAAGTATACCCAAATGGGAATTCTTGTACCTCTGAAATTTTTTTCTCAATATGTGTCCCAGAGTCAGGAATGATACCAAATACGGAAAGTGAATTATGGCTTCCATCACCGCTCTCCATCTCATTAATATCGGAATTGGTGGCCATTGGCAATGCAGCAACTGATGTTTTCTCGAACTGCCCTGATACGTCTCTTAGTGCGGGGAATGTTGGAACTTCGGAATCTAGATTTTCTAGTCCCAATACTGCCTCTTGCATATCGCTACCATGTCTTACTCTGTCAACAATCAGACATAGTTTCAGTAGATTAGACTCATTTCCAGAGACTAAGTGCCTGTCACCAGAACTTGTTTCTATCGCTAAGATCGAATATCGAGATACAATGTTAGAGATAATTATGGTTGCGCCCAATCCAATTGCCAACCAATTCATCGGTGAGAAAATAGTTGTTATTCCCAGATAAATCGAAATTATTCCCAGAAGGATTGTCCCGGAAGGAAGCATAGGGATCTTTAGATGCCTCATTCTTTCAATGGCACCTAAGTCGAGTCTCACCCCTTTTCCGTCGAATCTTTCTATGGTCAGCTGTCGCTCTGTAATTATTGCACAAAACTTCCCTCTCGCTCCGACCAAGTAGAGGTCACCGATCAACTCGGCATCCCTCTTCTTAGTCGGGCCATTTGGCCCGGCTAATCCCATCCAGTCAGTCGAGCGTATTATCGAAGGTATAAGTTCATGGGGGATACACTATTGAAAACTCAATACTTCGAAACGTTTCTTCATTTGCCGATTTCACTCAACGCATTGCGTTCCTTGCTTCATTTGCCATGCCCCACATTTCCTTCTCATCATCTGTTTCAGGCTCAAACTGAGGGATTTCAACAGGTTTCATCGTCTCGTCAATTGCCACCATGAAGAAGAATCCAGAGCAGATTTCTTCCCCTACCCATTCCGAACGAGAAAGCCTACAGGAAGTAACATGGACACCCACGGTTCTAGGAGATGTCCAGACTACACTGGCTGTAGTCCTAATTATGTCCCCTTGGAAAGCTGGTCTCTTAAACTTGAGAGCATCTACGGAGACTGTTACGAAAACTCTGTGTGCGAACTTTGAGGCAACCATTCCCGCAGCGGTATCCATGATGGCCATCAGCCTCCCGCCAAACAGTGTGTTAAGGGCATTTGTATGACCAGGAAAGACCTCGTCCAGTACTACTACGGGTTCTTCAGAGTATGGCTGATCAATCTTCATAATCGCTCTCAGCGAGCCACACTCCTTGAATACTTCAGTTTCAGAGCAAGATAAATGTCGATTTACCGCTTACTTCAATCGAGCGACCACCTCGGAGAAACATGAGGGTGCCGGAACTTAGGTGGGAACCATCAGTATTTCATGATCCAAATGGCGGATCAGTACTTCTCTGGCCATACCTGCCATGCATTCGGATGCCTGCAAAGATGCGACCGAGAGTCTGGGATGGTTTAGCGCTCCTTTCATCCGCAGATGAGCTAATTTCTCTGAAGGAGGAGGAGGAGCAGGACAAATCTAGCCCGGGAATTCACATGGAGTCCGCATTAGCATCCGGAACTACTCTGGGAATGCTTGTAAGAGAT
>CAXEIX010000036.1:0-7263 GCA_963996605.1 uncultured Candidatus Poseidoniales archaeon
GCGACCACCGAGATCTACACTCTTTCCCTACACGACGCTCTTCCGATCTGAACAAATTCCACACATTGGACTGTTCGGCCTGGAAGTCAACTATCTCTATCACGTTGAAAGATCCGCTGATGACGCAGACCCCTAGTACGGTGATCAGTAGTGGGATCTCGTATGCGGTGAGTTGGGCAGCGGACCTCATCCCCCCGATGAGGGTGTACTTGTTGTTGGAAGACCAGCCGGCGAAGAACACACCCAGAGGTGCAACTCCAAAGATTGCCATCATGAAGACGACGGAGAGTTCGGGGCTTGAGACGTAGAAGTGGGGGCCGAACGGTATGAACGCGAATACGAGCACCGTGGTGGAGATGATGAGCACGGGTGCGATCTCGTAGACCGGTCTGTCAGCTTCCTTGGGGACGATGTGTTCCTTTCCTGCGAACTTGGTGAAGTCGGCGAAGGCCTGGAAGAATCCTGGCAGTAGGAACCAGTAGCCGTGGTAACCCCTGTTATTCACTCTGGAGACTGCGTCCAGCTTGTGGTCGTTACCCCAAATCGAGTTGAGGGTCTTGTTTAGCCATCCTATTGGGGCTCCCATTCCGAAAGGGAGCTGGTTCCACCACTCTCCCGCTGTGACGCCGCTCTCTCCGATCCAGAGGCTCCTGAGGGTGGTCGTGGCACCTAGCCTGTCCATCAGCCGACCGATGAACTTCCTCTCGATGTATGGTATCGGGAGCATTGTCAGCATCATCGTGGTGAAAACCACCGTACAAATCATCGTGGCGGAGAATAGGCCCTCTAGGGCCGGCTGCATGTCGGCGAAACCATTCTGCAGGTTTACCACCCTGCCTAGCAAGATGTCTTCCGGCCAAATCCCCCTGGGAAGGGAGATGGTCACTGTGAGGTCTAGGTCCTTCGATGGGAGGGTATCATGGACGTTGTCCATTGACCATCCGACTAGTCCCTCTACCCAGCCCCTTAGGTCCAACCAGTCTCCTGTAGCCATCATGTCACCTGTCCGTCTCCCCTATGCATGGGTCGAATGAACCCATTATCGCTGGGATGTCAGCGACCTTGTAACCGATCATGCATTTGGATGCGTAAGGGATCGTGATGAACATCGGGGAACGGATAGAGGCCCGGTATGGCATCTTCCCTCTGCCCTCGCCCCCGCCTGCAAGGTAGAACATCGACTCGCCCCGGCTATCCTCGAAGTGGTGGGATCCGGAAGTTCCCTCTGGAGCCCTGCTAGGGGCCTTGGCCAGTATTGCTGGGTCGCCGGGTTCGTGGTATGTGTCGGCTCCACGGGGGATCTTGTCAAGGGCCTCGAGAACCATCATGGCGCTGACCCTCATTTCCTCGACGCGGATTCTGTATCTGTCATAGCAGTCGGCTCCCTTGATGGATGGCCTCTCTACTGGAGGTTCCCAATCCAGCTCGCTGTACACGGAATAGGGGTGTGCGGTTCTGATGTCGTAGTTCACCCCACCTGCCCTCAGGTTGGGGCCTGTGACTCCGTGGTTGACCATCTCCTCGGGCTTGGAGTAACCGACGCCCTGGGTCCTGATTAGGAAAATTGTGCTCTCGTCGAATAGTGCCTCGTACTCCTGGATCCTATTCAGGAACAGGCTGACCTTTGCCCTGGCCCTCTGTGCGAAGCCATGGGGAAGGTCCCTCTTCACCCCCCCGACCCTGGGGAAGTTGTAGTGCATCCTAGAGCCGCCTAGCTCCTGGAGGAGATCCATCATCATCTCCCTCTCCCTCAGGCACCATACCATCACAGAGAGGTTCCCGATGTCGGGGCCATAGGCCCCTAGCCACATCAGGTGAGATGCGATCCTCTGAAGTTCGACTGCGATCAGTCGGATGTACTCTGCCCTCTCTGGGACCTCTACCTCGAGCAGATCCTCCACTGCGTAGATGTAGGAGTGGGACCACGTATTTGCGCTTGCGTAGCAAAGCCTGTCGCAGTATGTCGTGATCTGCGTGAAGTCCCTGGCCTCGCAAATTTTCTCGACCCCCCTGTGGATGTACCCCAGATCGGGTTCGGTATCGACAACGGTCTCACCGTCAACCTTGATTTTTAGGGTCCACAGACCGTGGGTCATTGGGTGCTGCGGGCCCATCGAAATCCACATTTCTGCCATCATCATCACCTCACTTGATCTTGCCTGCATCCGAGGGCTTCCTCAGGAATCCTTGAGCGTCATCGTACATCTCCTCGAAGTCGTGGTATCGAAGCTTGTGCTGCTTCTGGAGGGGATGGAACCCCACGGGGGTTTCGTGGGGCTGTAGAACCCTGCGCATCCCCTCATGGCCCTCGAAGTCTATTCCCACCAGGTCCCAGGTCTCCTTCTCGTTCCAGTCTGCTCCGACCCAGATGTCCTGGACGGATGCCACCTTGGGGTCTCTTGTTTCGGGGAGAGCGATTCGCACTTCGACCTCCAAGGGGACGTCCTTGCCCTCGAGTGTAGTAGGGTCTTTGACGATCGGTTGGACCATGCCCTCGATTACCGGGGGGTCTTTTACCCCCATCCTCATGAAGTGGTAGACTACCTCCCAGTTCTTGTCGGGAGATCCCTCCGGCCAATGGATTCCTGTAATCATGGAGCAGTAGTCGACATCGTGCTCAACCCTCATGCATTCGGCCAGAGCGCGCCAGTTCTCGCTAGAGCAGTCGATGGAAACTATGTTTCGAGGACTTGTGCCACTTTTCCTCTCGGAAACCTCCGCATCGACTCCCTCCATGGATGATAGTGCTGATGCCATTGCCTCGGCGGATGACTTCTGGCTGGACGTTGGAACGATCTTTCCCACTTCTAAACCCTCACTACACGTCTCCGATGA
Organism: uncultured Candidatus Poseidoniales archaeon; assembly: GCA_963996605.1. Classification (GTDB taxonomy): domain Archaea; phylum Thermoplasmatota; class Poseidoniia; order Poseidoniales; family Thalassarchaeaceae; genus UBA36. Next base: position 2,836 of record CAXEIX010000036.1, read on the forward strand.
TGATCGGGTTGTTCGATTCAGGAGTGGCATCGTCAGGAACGGCTCCGATTCGAATAATCTTCTGACGGAGTTTGTCGAAGCCATCGATTAGTGCCTCTGGACGTGGCGGGCAACCGGGGATGTAAACGTCAACTGGGATTATTGTGTCTACTCCCTCGAGGATGTTGTAAGACTGGAAGTATGGGCCGCCTGAGATGGCGCACTCGCCCATCGCTATGCACCACTTCGGCTCTGGCATCTGCTCCCAGAGCCTGACGATGGGATCTGCGAACTTCTTGCTGATCGGGCCATTCACCAGAAGCACGTCGCACTGTCTTGGGCTTGATCTGAAGAAGACCCCGAATCGCTCGGCGTCGAACCTGCTTGCACCTGCTGCTGCCATCTCGAGAGCGCAGCACTTGATTCCAAGGTGGAGGGGGAATAGTGACTTCCTCTGGCTCCAATTGAACACACGTCCAACTAGGACTCCGATCACATCCTTGATCCTGCTGGCCTTCAGAGCCTCGTCCGTTATGTCGCCGACGGTGTCAACCAGCATTCTGCTGTTGAAAACCGAGTAGTTCTGTCCGTCTCCATCCATAAAATCACTCAGATGTATATCCTTCCTCTCTTTCGGAAGACGTGCCAGACTCCCAGGCCCATGAGTATGATGAAGATGGACATAGTCAGCAGTGCGCTGATTATCGAACCATCGTCGGTAAGTTGGCCACTGCCCTTCTGGATGGCCATTACCCCTCCGAAGGCCAGGAACATGAATGCGATGTCGAACACTAGGAAGACTATGGCGTACCAGTAGTACTGGAAGTGGAAGTTGATGTCTGCATCCCCTATTGGGTCGGAGCCGCACTCGTACGTCGAGTCTCTGCGAATGTAGAGGCTGTGATCAGTCTCATAACCCGGTAGAAGGAGTGATCTCGTCTTACTCGAGTCCGAGCCCTTCGGGGTTGGTCTGAGGAATCGAGTCGCGATGAAACTGCCCACTGGAAAACCGATTCCCACTATGGTCATGACTGCCACGGGAAGGTACATCTCCGCTACGCTACTCATGGCATCACCCTCGGTCCCGTAGGGACCGTCGTACATGGCCACAAAAATTCCGGACATAAGCGTATCCGAAAGAAGACCTTGGAACTGTCATTCGTCGAGTTCCACGAATATTGAGTCGGACATCATCCTATTCTCGGCACGGACCCTCATGAATAGGTAAGCAACAGCTATCGAGCCAACCATAATTATGGCCATCGCAATCGCCCTTTGGGCGTCTCCGGATAGCGCTCCAGTACGCACCTTTGACTCGACTGTCAGGTCGATGGGCTCTCCAGCCACGGGCATGTTCTTTGGTTGCACTATAACGGTGAATGAATACTCGTCATCGGAGATCAGTTCGCTCGGGGGGGTGACTCTAACCGTTACTTCTCGGGTCTTTCCAGGTTGCAGCTTGAACTCGTCGCCAATGACATCCACCGTCCATCCCCTCAGGGAATCGCTAGTTAGTACCTCTACTTCCTCCTCAATGTTCCCATGGTTGGTTACGAAAATAGTGAACTCGGCATTCTCCGGGTAAGAGGACTCTTTCTTCTGGCTGCTTTCCATATCTATCTGCAGGTCGTGAATCGACCGTATGTCTACGACCAAGTCCACGTATGAGGGCGTTTGTCCGGTATTCTTCTTCGATGTTACCGCGACCCTGATTACTCCCGAGGTCCCGCTTTCCACATCGAGGACCTCGAAGTCTATGGTTATCGATATCTGTCCCTCTGATGGGACTGTGGTCTGGTCCGCATCCAGAACCTGTCCACCGGCGCTGATTGTCCTCAGTACGGATGAGTCCATCCCGGAGACGTCGATTACGACGTCATCAGAGCCCCCGTCTCCGGTGTTAGTGATTAGGAATGAGAGTGAGGAGGAGCCTCCCGGGGGGAGTGAGAATCGCATCAGTGAGGGGTCTTCTTCCGGGCTCTCGAATGCTACTGACATGCTGTAGTTGAAGTTCGAGACGGTAACGGTGAGCGATTCTGTCATCATTATGTTTGTACCGACGATTCCTATCCTCACATCGAACGACTCGGAGTTGTTGTTGATATTGTCAGAGACGAGGACTTCGAGTGAAATCTGCACCGTCTCCTCCGATTCTACGGTGAGCTGAGAGATCTCGTTGCCCTGGCCGTCCTTGAACCTCGAATCCCACTTTGTGTCTTCGCAGGACTCGGAGATGTTTGGATCGCAGGACGAAAGGGCGAAGTTGTCCTGAATATTTCCAGTGTTTGACAGCGCTAGGGGGAATGAGACCCATTGGCCGAACCTGCCTGTCTGGGAGTCAGAGGGTAAGTCGATGTTGCCCCCATGGACTGCGGCTACGGTCACCGTTGCAGACACTTCGTCTAGGGTTATGCCCTGCGAGTTGACGTACATGGTGATCTGGAATTCGGTACTGGCCTTGGCATTCGCTGGCACGGTAATCTGTAATTGAACGCTCTTTCTGTCACAGTTTGAGGAGGAGTTGCAGTGCCTTCCGTCTATTGTTACGTATGTCTCAGATAGCTCTACCTGCCATCCTGGCAAGAGGTCCTTGACACCTATGGCGAAGTTGTCCTGGCCATTTCCGGTGTTTGTAATCATCATCGAAGTTGACGTGGTGGAACCCGGGTCAACGTTGTTGATCGAGGGGTTTGACAGGGATAGCGAGGCGTCATGGACCTGTCCGAGATTTACCCTGAGGAGGGATTCGCAGCCTACGTTGCTGCCAGCCCTTCCTTGTATGTAGACATCTACCGAGCCTGGCTCTACAGAGTCATCGGGGGTTATCTCGAATTCGAATGAGGTCGTGTCCTGCGAGCCGCCTGGCTCTGACAAGAGCCTGCTTGTTGGGGTTTCGAAATCGACCCAGTCACTAACATCAGTGCCTTCCGATGTGGCGAATGCGCTTACAGTCCAAGCGGTGTTTCCAGTATTGGTGAGAGTGAAGGAGTTGGTTGCCGACTCTCCCGGGTCCAGGTTGTGAGAGGGGTTCTGGAGCGAGGAGTCGCATGTCTTCACCTCTGGGATCTTAAGGTTCAGATTTATGCTATCGTTGGCTTGGTCGGCCGGATTTGGGTCATTGGAAACGGTAGCATCGAGCACGAAGCAGTGGTCTCCCGATTCTGTTGAGCTGCCATCGGGCAGGTTCACTGTGACCGTGGCAGTGTCCTTATCGCCTGAGTTTAGGGACATCTGCTGAGGTTCTACAGTGGCCTCGAGGCCATCAGAGTCACAGTCTGATTTGGAAGACATCGCAAGTTGTACTGTAGCATCGTTCTCTCCCGTGTTCTCGACATCTACGGTCCACTCAACCTCGTCATCCTCCCCATCGTAATTGATCGCGCCATTGTTGGGGTTGATGTGGCTAAGCTTGACTGAGTATTGCCCCCCTCCTTCGGCGGTTGTCGTGACCTCGACGTCGGCCTGTGCGTTTTCTGATGGGTTGGAAGCTACTCCGTTGGCATTGACCGTGGTAACACAGTCACCTGAAGCCTGGTCGTTGATACTGACAGTTAGAGTCACCGTCTCGGACTCTCCTTGCCCCACCGAGACCACCGAGGAATCCAAGTTTGAAGTGAATCCGTTGCAGTCTGAATCTTGCGAGGCGCTAAGAGAAACCGTGAGATCCTCGTCTCCGGTATTCATTACGGTGATATCGTACTCAGCCGCGTCTTCTGTGGTCGCAGTTGAGTTTGTCGGGCTGGCGCTTAGTGCGAGGTCGGCAGCCGCGAACACGGGGGTGGAAACGAACGAGGCTAGGAGTAGTGCAGCGATAATGACTGCAGAATCCGGCCTTCTCATCGATTGACCGAGTCATTCGCCCCTCTAAGGGCTTCGGGCTCTTGGTGCGCCAATAATCACGATTATTGTAGTTCTCGATATACCCGGCTACTGGTCATCGTGATCATATTCAGGATCAGCCACCCACTCCTCGCCGATAGGATCCCAGAGCCAACCTGGGTAATCAGGGAAACGCTGCAGTTCCTGTTTCTCGATAATTGCTGGTTCTTCACCTTCCACTGATTCTTCGATGGGCACTTGCTCTGCTGGCTGTTGGGATGGGTTGTTCTCCCCCCCAATGCTTGGAGATGGTTTCTTTCCTCTGATCAGGGAGGAGATATCACCACCGTTCCTGCTGTATGCTAGGGCCGCTGATATCGAAGCTATTGCTATGAGCATTAGTGCCCCCATGGCGTATAGTAGGGTTCCACTACCCCCTTCTGAGGACTCGGATAAGACTTCGATCTCTAGTGTCCGTGATTGCCCTGAGATGTCATCTGAGTTGGCTAGCATTACTGTAAGCGAACCGTCTGAACCCGAATCAGGAGTAAACTCTACGTTTACTGATCTGCCCTCTCCGGCTTGGAGGGTTACCAGTATCCCATCGACTATCCTGATGTTCCAGTCATC
>CAXEIX010000037.1:0-7197 GCA_963996605.1 uncultured Candidatus Poseidoniales archaeon
AGGACGGTTAGTACGGTTAGAGCGAAAGCCTGGTTTGCCCAATCATACCAGTACCACCCTCTCAGAGACTTGTTTCTCTCATCGCTAAATCCATCAATCGTTCCAAAACCCATGACAACCCTTCTGTCGGATATATTGTAGGGGTTTAGTGTATTCCAATACATCTAGTGAGAAAACACTACGAGAAGCATGCCAATTCAAGTGCAAAGAGTAGAGCGCGTAACATGGCGAACTCTTGCGGCATAATGGGCAATGACTCCAAGGCGGTTAAGATTCATCACCTCGTCAAGGCACCTGAGAATACCCCAGAGTCAATTTCATTCAGAGAATCATGGGACGCCAGTAGACCGGTTACGGTGTACAAGACTCCAGAAAATCTCCCAGACGGCACTCCATGTACAGCTGCAACTGTCATCCTAAGATCCAAGGGTTGTGCCTGGTGGTGGAAGTCAGGATGTACATTCTGCGGATACTTCAATGATGTTAGGGATGATGTTTCTGCCGAAGATATGTTCTCGCAATGGGAATATGCAAAGAAATCAACTAACCAGTTTGAAGGGTGTAAGATGATCAAGGTGTATACATCGGGTACATTCTTCGAAGATCGGGAGAATCCACCAGAATGGCAGGAGGCAGTTCTGAAGGAGACCGTTGAGATGGGCCTTCACTTGGTTGTTGAGGCCCAAGCTCAGATGTGCACACCGGAGAAGATTGAATGGGTCGCTGCCCGACATCCCGGATGTACCGTTGCAATCGGTCTCGAGGCTTACGATGACAGTGTACTAAGGTTTCATGTCAACAAGGGCTTCACGACAAAACAGTGGCACAAGGCCGTTGAAATGCTCAGGGATAATGACTTGCGAGTGAAGACATATCTCTTATTCAAGCCACCATTCATGTCAGAGGGAGACGCACTAACCCACACTACTTCATGGCTTATTGACGTTGCACCATATTCCGATGAAGTCTCTGTAAACCCGATGAATATACAGAAGAAAACGATAGTTGACAGACTATTCAGGAATAAAGAATACAGAACACCATGGCTCTGGTCATTGGTGGAGATGATCAAACGTGCCCACGCAGAACTCGATGACGCGAGCTGTAGAATTATTGTACACCCAACCGCAGGGGGAAAGATTCGAGGCGCTCACAACTGTGGCTCTTGTGACTCAGAGGTAGTAGCAGCGATAGAGAGGTACTCTGTCTCTGGAGACACTGATGAGTTCAGCCACCTGGAATGCTCATGCGAGGCTCACTGGAGGGCGGAGTTGGACAACGATCTCAGTCTCCCGGTCACATTAGGGTATGGAACATTTCGACGTGGCAATCCGACGGACCTAGTTCGTGCTCCTTGAACCAATTGACAAGCTGTATCCGGCTAATGCTTAAGGGTAAATCTCCGGTGGTAGAGTCGGAATTATACAATTCCGGGGTGATTGATTGTCCGATGACAGGTCCACTTTGATTGGAGAGTTCCTTCAAGGAGAGGGAGAACCATCGTCTTCATGGGTAATGCTGGTGATGGGTTTTGTCTCCGCCATGGTGTTCCTGATTCTTTACGGGATATTGTTCCCAGGCAGCGAACTTCCTGTTATTTCCACGATTCTTCCAGTTTTTGATGGCGTCTTCGACTCTGGCATTTGGTTCTTCATCCTCGGAGCGATGATAGGAGTCTTCGCAATACTGGGCACAATGCTAACCGAGGCAACCAGCGAGTGAGGTGGAAATATGGGAATAATTACATCCATGGCCGCATTCTGGTTGACCATCCTCTTTGTTTTCGTTCTAGTCAATAGGGGGATATGGGTTTTCACCGATGTTTCAAAGAGCATGAGCATGTTCATGCTAGAGAAGGCCCTAGGGCCCCCAATAGACTTCGTAGAAGGGAAGAAAGGATCTGCAGCAACTTCGTGGATTATCCAAGGAGCGCTCTGGTTAATCCCTGCATCGGTAATTACATTCTGTGGGCTATGGCTTTCACACGATCCAGAAGCACTTCACAGTCTATCGGCGTGGGGTCTGAACCCCTCTTCTACTTCTCTCATTACATCCGGTTTCCTCGTTGCCGCTTATGGCTCCGTCGGTATGCTCCTCATCGGCTCTTCAATGCACATCGTCCCTGAACTCGGAGGGACGACTCTGGCAACCGAGAAGAACGCCACACTGATGTCTTTCGTCTGGACCCTAGCAGTGATTGTGATATTCATTGCAGCGAACAATCCGGAGATTGCGGGCATCAAGATAATGCCTCTCGCGACCCTTCTAACTAGTCTAGCCATCATTGCCGTCATTGTCAACATGCTTCTAACAGCGGCTTCTAGGACAAAGAAGATGCCACTTCCGGGATGGATGATGATTATTGGGATGATTTCAGGACCGGTTTCGATAGTAGTCCTAGCAATCACCGGTTCTCTGGATTCAGGCACAGGACAGTGGTTAGCCACTCGGATTCATGGACCTACCTCACTCTTCCTTATGATGTCAGGTGCGATTCTATACGGCGCCTCTAGGGGGAGTGGTAATCCACTTTGGTCCAGGTCACTTGCAGCAGTGACCATGGTTGGAGCAATCCTCACAATCAATCCATTAGGGCTTATTGAAGGTGAAATCGCATCCGACTTCCTCGGAATCGATGCTGCAACGTTCGAACCCTCGAGGAACGACATCGTAGCCGGATCATTCCTCCTCGCTCTCTCCCTTATCCCCATAATCGCTCTTTCAGCCAATGTATTGGCGACGATGAGAGGGGATGACGTATTCATGGAGAACCCCGACTCTCCCGGAATGCCAGAGATTAATCTGGCAGCCTTCATGGCCGTTCCCATCTCCATCGGGGGTCTTTTCGTACTCACAGATCACCTTACTGGAACCAATGAGCTCACAGGAATTCACACATCACTCGTTTTGATAGGTATGTGGGTGGTATTCGTCCCCGCATCCCTAGGAGCAGCATTATCCATCTTGCCTGAGGTCTCTGGCCGGAATGTCCTCTCAATCAACCGCTCTAGATGGGCCTTCTGGCTGATGGCAGGGGGAGCATTCTCTGGACTGATCTTCACGATGATGGCGGACTTCTCTGACATGGCTCTCCTCGAAGCTGCTGTTGAGGAGGAGAACTCTATGTCCAGCCGCATCAGAGTTTTGGGATCCATCCTCTTCTATGGGGCCGTTCTAGGCTCAATTTACCATTCAATGAATATAATCAGCGGGTTATTCAGGGGAAGTTTGGCAACTGAAGGGGAAAACCCTTCTTCAACCTCAATATCCAGTCCCTACAAGCTAACCAAGGAGACGACAGTGAGAAAGATCCTTGCACAGAGGGAAGGGAAGCTAGACACAGTGGTAGTTCCCGAAACCAGCACCGATATGCCGGGTAGCCCCACCGAGCTGTGAATTGACCACATAGTCAATGTGTCCATAGGTCCTGCCACCTCTGGGATAGCATGAGGGTCGGAATAGTCGGAAAGCCGAATGTAGGGAAGTCGACCGCATTCTCCGCACTCACACAAATTCCCGTTGACATTGCAAACTATCCATTTACAACCATTGAACCTAATGTGGGGGTGACTTGGATTCCATTGCCAGAGAGATGCGCTTGCTCTAGTCTAAGGGAGCGCAGGGAGTCCTCTGGCAGACTCGAAGCTACTTCTGATCAAGATCCCAGGAAGGGCAGCATCTGCAACCCAAATTCAGGGTCATGCGCTGGGTTCAGGCGCATGGTTCCAGTTACTCTCATTGATGTCGCTGGTTTGGTGCCCGGAGCACATGAGGGCAGAGGGAGGGGGAACCAGTTCCTCTCTGACCTGTCAAGATGTGATGCTCTAATCCAGGTCGTCGACGTGTCCGGTTCAACCGATCTGGAGGGAAACCCTGTCGGTTCAGGAGGCTCCCAACCAATCGAAGAGCACCGCTTCCTCATTGGAGAGCTCGACTCATGGATTTTGGGGATAGTGGAGAACGGATGGGACCGAGTCTCCAGAAAGGCGCAAGCCGAAGGAGTCAGGGCGATTCGCGAACACATACTCGAGAGACTGACAGGAATTGGAGCCACTGAGCACCACGTCTCTGTAGGATTCTCATCGGTAGAGAGGCAACTGCCATCTTCCTCAGATCCTGCGTCTTGGGGTCACGAAGAGCTCAGATTTTTGTCTTCCGCGATCAGGAAGTCAATGTTCCCAATCTCAGTAGCCGCAAACAAGGCAGACAAAGTCGAGCATTTCGGGCCCGAGTTAGAGGCTGAAGTCGAGTCGAACGGGGGAACCATCGTCTTCACCAGTGCCGAGGCTGAGCTTGCCCTTCGTCGGGCTTCATCCTCTGGACTGATTTCCTATCAGTTGGGCGATTCAGAATTTGAACTGACCACTGAGGGTGAAGAGAAACTTTCTGATAAGCAGAGAGCAGCCCTTTCTTCAATTTCTACCACCCTATCTTCGTGGGAGGGTGGAGGACTAGTCGGCCTACTATCCGAGGTAGTGTTCGGTCAACTATCTAGAATCGTAGCATACCCAGTCCAGGATGAGACTCACTGGGTCGATGGGGACGGGAAGACTCTACCTGATGCAATTTTGATTCAAAGGGGAACTACTGCAAAAGGACTAGCCTTCGAGGTCCACTCCGATCTTGGAGAGGGATTTATTCGAGCCATTGATGCTAGATCCGGGAGAGTGATTGGAGCAGACCATGAGCTAGTTGACGAGGATGTAGTCAGCATTCAGGCGAAGACCTAGCTACTTTCAGACTCAATGATCAACTCAAAGAAAACAGCGGTCCATGTGATATCGAAGTCCTCATTGTCATCTATGAAGGAACCTGCAACCGGGGCAGCTTCTATGGAAGCTGTGATCGTAGCAATCCATGACCCCGTACCTCTCCCTTCAGAATCCCACAACTGCCTAATCTCATTCTCATTCAAGTCCTCTTCAGTGTAGTCTTCTCCTGTGTAATTCGGAGTAATGTCCCAACGGATGGAGAAGCCACCATTACCCCCGCCCGAGCAACTTCCATCTGCACTCTGATCTTCTACTTGCCCCGAGGCATACCCCTCGACATCAACGAGATCGCTGACCCCTTCCACGGTGTCTGTGAAACCGGGACCCGGGTCATCATTATCGAAGCATGAAACTTCCAACTCTACATATCCGATGCTTAATGCCGACTCAGTCATTAGGTCGAAGAAAGAATCGTGACTATCCCCATCACCAAGGGTTACTGATTCACTCAGGGACGTCGTACTCTCTTCGAAACTAACCGTCAGTGAACCAGAAAGACCCGAAGAGCCCCCTCCCGAGATGTCATCATCTATCAGGGATGGAAGGACTTCGAAGTAGACTGGGAATGCAACTAGGAAAACTAGAGTCCCTGCTAACGTCTTTACCTTCTGGGGAGTGTCTACCAAGTCTTGGAAGTCCATGTCCGCTTCGCCCTTCGCTCTCAGAGCACCATTTCAAATGCTCTCTCTATCTGTACTAATTAATCTGTAATCAGTAATCCTGTGAACTTTCCCAACTACCTATGTCTAACCCTTCCTTGGAGAACAACTTTCGAGAATTTCTGAATTCAGGAAGAAGATAACCGATAACCGATCTCTCCATGAAGGTCCACCTCCAAGGGCATCTCGGAAGCATCCTAGCCCACTCGAGTAAAAACTCCTCCCACTTCTCGCCATCAAATAACTCTGGTATTCTGAAGGTTACAAAAGACATCCTTCCGGAAGAACCGGGCACATAACTCCAAGTCCGAATAGCAAGACCTTCGGCTTCCCCGGACAAAACCTTCAGTCCGAGTACCCTTGCTCGTTTTGCGATTGGCACAATTATTGCCCATCTTTGGACCAATGTGGTTTCCTCAAAGCGACCCATCTCCCATCCTCGACTTTCGCCGATGATCCGCATTGCCCTGATTGCTTCTGTGGGCACTATGCTAACCGGAATCTCAAGCATCCGCTCCATTAGTCTCAGACCACCCTCGAGGCCCTCGCCCATAGCGGCTTGGTTCATTCGTTCCAATCTTTGCATCAGCCGAATAGGGAGCCAAGACCTTCGAAGCCGCCCGCCTCTTCCTCGGGCTCCTCAGCAGCCTCTTCCTGGGCTGGAGCAGCCTCTGTGGCAGCTCCGCCGGAAGAAGCAGAAGGAGCAGCCGAAGCTACTGGGGCGGCGACCGCGGTCGCCATGGCCTCATCGATGTCGACGGAGCCTAGTGAGGCGACTAGGGCCTTTACTCGGGCCCCGTCAGCCTCGACTCCAGCAGCCTTCAGCACTGAGCTGATGGCCTTGTCATCGATGTCCTTTTCTGCAGAATGCAACAACATTGCAGCATATACATATTCCATTTCATTCACCTTTTTTTTCATCCGAAGAGATCGCCGAGTCCACCGAACCCTGCATCCCCTTCCTCCTCTTCCTCTTCGGCTTCAGCCTCGACGGCATCTCCCGATTCTGTCGCCTCGGAGGGGGCGACTTCAGCACTCTGAGATACTGCTCCTAGAGCAGCCTGTAACTCTTCATCAAGAGCTGAGGAATCTAATTGTCCAGCTAGGGACATAGCACGCGATTGTGCTTGCGACAGAATGGTTGCAGCCGTCACATCGTTGACGACACCAGCTTCCAAGGCAACTGAGAGAGCCTCTGAAGAAGCCTTTGAGATCAGGGTTGGAGTTGTGGTTGAGGAGAACCACCTAACGTTGCAAGCCAGATTGAAAGAACCTGAAGTAGCACTCACTATGTCGTTTCTCAAACCATCCGTGTCAAGGTCAAGATCAGAAGACTGGAAAAAGTGACCTTCCTCGATTGCCCCTGTCAGGATTAGCCCGATCTCAATTGGATTTATTCCCAGCTTTGCTAGCATAATTCCTAGATCAGCAGAAATCTCATCTCCCTCGGAGAAGGTGGTGTCTTTCTGGATAGCTACTTTCCCCTTGTCAATCTTAGCCGGAATTCCCACTGCGTTGAACTCTCCTACGATTGGTCCAGGTCCAAATTCTGTGGGCCCGGCAGGAATTGTAACCTCGTTCGGAAACGTCTCACCAGCCTTGGCCGCTCGACCTTGGCGTGTCTTCTCCAACTCTCCGAAGATCTCGAATGCATTCATCGAGTCACTGTGTACAATACAGGGTTGATGCGCCCCTTCCAGAAGCGATTCTATGTCTTCCTCCGGTCTTCCGGCTGTGGACCAAGCAATTCTCACCAATGACTTCTT
>CAXEIX010000038.1:0-7181 GCA_963996605.1 uncultured Candidatus Poseidoniales archaeon
TCTCGGCATTCCTGCTGAACCGCTCTTCCGATCTTCGACGGTAGCGACCAAGAGTGGGAGGACTACCTGGCAAGCGTCCTTCCGACCGAGGAAGACGAGGAAAGGCTGGTTAACGACTACATGAAGCAGGATTGGATCCAGTACAGGGAATGGAAGGGCAAATAGACAGGGGGATTTCCATGCAACACGTCGCTCTATCCATTTTTGACAAGGAACTCTGCCTGCCATTCTTCGACAGGCTGACCGAGCTATTCCACGAGCATCATCACTCGGAGGAGCAGGATCCGGACGAATACGAGAGTCTGCTCTACCGAGTCAGTCGCCCCTACACCCCAGAAATGCTCGATATGATTGACGGATGGATGGGACTTGAGGATAGAGCATGGAGGGCTGAGACGCAACGGGAGGTCCTACTGTCGCTGTATGCTATTCGCTATCCGGATACGCTTCTGATCGAGAGTCTGACTGACAAGGCTAGATCCGACATCAGAAGGCTCTCCGCATACCTGCACTTCACCCACCATACATACTCAATATGGGATGATGACGCCAGAAAGGGCCTAGGAAAACTAGGTATTGACATCCCCGAGATGAAGGAGGCAGACCCATTCATCTATGGGGCATACGTCTCTTCCATCGAGCTTCTGAAGGATGTAGCCCCCTTCACATGCTTCTTGGAGCATGACGTTCCTCGGCAGAGGCTGTTCCAGTCCGCTCTAGCAGCATATGGTCGCGAGAGTTAGCACTGCTTATTTCCCAGCAGACCTTCCGACACTCGTGACAATACGCACGGTTGCAGTAATCGGAGCTGGTACGATGGGATCGGGAATTGCCCAGGTCTGTGCTCAGACTGGTTGGGAGACTCGTCTCTTCGATGCATTTCCCGAATCCCTAGAGAGGGGAATGAGGACTATAGAGGATTTCTGGGAGAGGGGGATCTCCAAGGGCAAGACCACCTCCAAACAGAAGGAGGAATGGAGGTCGAAACTGATTTCGACCAGCGAGATGTCTGAAGCTGTGGATGAATCGGATATTGTAATAGAAGCAGTGCCAGAGAAGATGGAACTGAAGAGGTCTATTTTCCAAGAGTTAGAGGACTTGGCATCTCCGAATGCGGTTCTCGCCACCAACACATCTGGTCTACCGATTTCTGAGATTGCTGCACACACTAGTTGTCCCGAGAGAGTGATAGGGATGCATTTCTTCAATCCAGTACCACTGATGAAACTCCTGGAGATAGTGCGTCACGACGCAGTCGACGAACGCACCGTATCAATCGCAAAGGAAGTAGGAGAAGCGATGGGGAAGACCACCATTCTAGTCAGGGACGTGCCTGGGTTCGCGACAAGCCGACTTGGCGTTGTTCTTGGGAACGAGGCGATAAGGATGCTAGCAGAGGGTGTGGCCTCTGCGAGTGACATTGACACTGCAATGCGCTTGGGATACAGGCACCCCATGGGCCCTCTGGAATTGTCGGACCTAGTTGGCCTTGATGTGAGGAGGGATATCCTGAACAGCCTTGCAGAAGCATTCGATGATGATTCATATCGGCCGCATCCACTCCTGAATGAGATGGTAGAATCCGGGCATCTCGGAAAGAAGTCCGGGGCAGGTATCTACGATTGGACCTCTGGGGAGAAAGAAGAAAGAGTGAACTATTGAATTACTACCAGGTGCCATTGAAGTAGCATTTTCCGGAGCATTCATCAGCAATAGTTCCACTTTGCAGGAAGCCTGATGCTAAGTCAATCGCAGGTTCAAATCCTAGAACCTGATTATGCGCTAGGGAGTGGTAGGCCATTGGCCCCTGTATGTTTCCTGAAGGAACTGCCGGGAAGTTACCATCGAAGTAAACGATAGCAGAGCCCGTGGTCGGAGAATCGGCAATCTCCAGTCCGTGAGGGTAATACGTGGAGTTGGCGAGTACTGGGATTCCAGAAGTCCTTGAGGCTCGGTCCGCAGATAGGGTAGTGACTTGCGCATCGTTAATTGAAACCAGGTAAAGGACATCGTAAGGATACAGTTCACCATCTAAACCCCCGTTAATGAATGGAAGATAGGTTTCTGGTTCGGTAGTGTCCCACATAGACTGCATCAATGCAATCAGTATGGATCGGTCCATTGTCGATTCGTAAGCAAGAGGGGATGAGAAAAGCTGCTCGAATTGGGTATACTGAGTGGATCTCTCGGCAATAAAACTGAAAGATGACCCTGCCACCCAAAGAACTCCACGGTCAATTTCTGGGATTAGAGAAAGCATTGATGGCCCTCTTATTCCCCCTAGAGAGACTCCCATGTAATCGACATCTGTAGTGTCCACCAGATTTACCCCGTTGTGGTAGAATTCAGGGATATCGGAGCAAATCCCTTTGATGGTAGTGATCATTGCAAGGTGGTTGATAACAGATTGCTGGAGTCTCTCAGACTGATGCTGGAGATAGTTCACATTCATCAATCCAAATGTGACAGCATCGAAGTCACCGTCTGAACTCCATCCCTTGAAGTCGGTACCTATTGTCGCCATTCCCGAGTCATTCGCCCATCCTCTGAATCCCGAGACCATACCCTCCCCATTTCCTAGGAAACCATGCCCCAGAACTACAAGTGGTGCGGGTTGTGAGGACTCTGCTGCGGACATTGGGATAGTCACAGTGAAGACAACCTCTGACAGGAAGTTGAATTGGGGAGTCCCATCCTCAGAACGAATCATGGGAGTAGGTGGGTAGGTGGCTTCCAGATAATGAGGAGTTGTGATTGTACCACTTATTCTCCTGAGAGTAGTATTGTCTTCAGCATAGTTCTCTATCACTGATGTGACATTACACCCTATGCCATTGTCACCAAGGCGTTGTGTTGCATCGTCCCTCATGGAAATGATGTCTCCAGTAATTGATTGTGTAGATGCTGTGTGAAACCACCACGCACTAATCAGATCATTCCTTTCGTAGCCAACCTCGGAAAGCGAAGTGAACATTGTTTCGTAGCTGGATCGAAGTGATTCAATCTGTTGGTTATCGGTAGCTAGCTCATCCCTTAATGCCTTGAATCCTGGAAATGGTTCGATAGCATCCCCATTCTCATCTGAAAGTCCCCTGAATGCTACTGCGTACTGTGTGTTGTGATCGAGCCCCCTAAGGGATCGAATGTGAACTAGGGGTGGTTCGTCTTCCTGTGTTCGGGAAGAGATTTCCACCCAATGTTCCTCTATCTGACCCGTGTCCACATTTAGAAGCAGACTATTGTGATCAGGGAGAATAGACAGGTGAATGGTTTCCTGAGAAGCTAGTCCAGAGAGTTCTGGAAGGCTACTAAATGTTGTAAATATCTGCGTGGATGGAGAGTGTCCATCCTTGTAATCAAGCATATGGAAATCTTCGGATGGTGCGGAGGCTGAGTCAGGTATTGCTTGACCATCGATATCCAACCTATATCCAGTAGTTGTTCCGGAGTCGGAATCAAGGAATGCGGAGGAGGGGAATGGTAGAAGGCAATGGTCTGGATTGGTGTTATCGCAGAAATTTGTTCCGGATATGGGGATCTCTTCCTCTAAGATCTCTTCTTCCACAACTATGTTTTCATCTTCACAGGATTCACCGGTACAATCTTCGGTTTCCTGACTTCCAGGAAGTGCTTCATCACTTAGACACCCAGATAGCAAAAATAGAGAGACTATCAGAGTTGCAGTTATTCTTTGACTAGACATGGTAAATGTCACGAATGGACGATTAGTTATGAATTGAATCTAAGAAGTTAGTATTCGATGGAAATGATGGACCCCTGTCTCCTTAGTTGGGGAGTAACGTCCTCTTTCATAAGCTCCTGATGACACCCCTCTCTGTGTGAATTCTACAATGTGCTGGTCTTCTGCCTCAACCTTGTCCAAGTCACCCCCGGCACCCTTCCCGAGAAATTTCTTGTCCCATACAAATCCGTGGTACTCTATCTTAGTGCTCTCAATTGACAATGGGGAGACTAAGTTTACAGAGAGGCCCCATGGGTAGAAGTTGAGCATTAGACCTGGATAAATCCAGTAATAATATGCTGCTACATTTAGTCCAAAATCTGGTGACGTCTCTGGAATATCGAAAATTGGTTCTCCCTCACTAGCGATACCAATCTGCAGGACTCCACCATCGAAAATCTCAGTTCTATAATTGTCGTAGTCCAGCGCCATGTTGAGATCATCGTGGACAAATGGAATGTGGAAGCCCTCCAAGTAGTTGTCAACATATAGGGCCCAATTTGCTCTGATATCATAGCACCTATTCCTGGAAAGGTCGTGTTCGAATGTCTCGATTGGCATCCAACCAATCCTTCCTTCCATCTCTTCTAGGCAGGCTTCCATACCAGAGGGTTCTATTCCAGTGAAAACCAGTCCCTTCCAGAACAGGGATGGGAAGATGCGCAGGTCATCTTGGATAGTGGGGAAACCTTCGACTTGGTCGAATTCTGGCATTGATTTCATCCTCCCATCTAATCCGAAGGTTCGGCCATGGTATGGGCACTGTAGAGTATTCTTGGAGCAACTGCCATCTACCAATAGCATCCCTCTATGGGTGCAAACGTTCGACATACACCTGATTTCATCCCCAGCCACCATTACCATTGATTCGCCTATCATTCTCTCCAGATGGCTCAATTCTATTGCTGACTTGCCCGATAGTTGGCTCTTGTGGGCTGCGAAGTGCCAATTTTTGGTAAATCCTTGCAAAATCTTTTCGAATTTTCCTTCATCGGTGTAGAACTCTGACGGAAGGGTACGGGCCTTTCGAATATCTGGGTCAATTATTGCAGACAAGGTAAGCGCCGATCACTCCTAGGCGCATTCTGATGTAGCCATTTCGACGTTTATCATATAGTCAGCGAAACTCTCGATACGCGCTTTGTTCACGCCTAGGTCAGAAATACCTAGACGTGACTTTGAGTAAACATGCAGTACGCTGTCACCATCGTCACAGAAACCTCTTACTACGAAATCATCAGGAAATCGCATGATTAGCGTTCTAAATACGGCATGGGTTTGCTCTGGCCAATCTCCTATAGTGGTTGTTCCGGATTGGGAATCAACCCATTTTCTTACTTCATCCATCACTTCTTCTAAACTAGCATTGATTCTAATCTCAGTAATATTTCCACTTCTATGGTGATTTGGACCAATCATTGAGCAATTGAGTGAATCGTCAGGGCATATGGTGGGGAATTCCACCGGTTCAATTGGGTCATCGGGGGCTGCAATATGGATTGATAAGATGGAGAGCAGGTATGCCGAGACTAGCCCGACTGCGAAAAGTGGAAGTCGTCCTTTCATGGTCACGACTAGCCCTCGGCTACAATGACCCTGGATGCTCGAAGGATGCGGTCGTGCATCCTGTAACCACTCTCAATGACTTCGATCACGCTACCCGGTTCCTTGTCCTCCGGGCATGGGATGGTTGCGATTGCCTCCATGCATGTAGGGTCGAATTTCTTCCCCAATGCATCGATTTGTGATATCCCCTCGGATTCCAGGGAGGACCTCAAGCCATCTAAAGTCAGTCTAACACCCTCGATTAGAGACTCCGAACCCTGCTCTCCTTCGGAAGCTTCGACTGCCTTTGACAGATGGTCGATTGCAGGGATTATGCGTCTTGCAAGTGAAGCGCCACCATACTTCAGGGCCTCTGACCTATCTCTCACCGCCCTCTGAACTGCGTTTGCTGTCTCTGCCTTGGCGTACTGGATTTCCTTCTCTAGTTCAGAAACCATTGCCTCAAAGTCAGGCTCCTCTTCGTCATGAGGAGATGTTTCACCGTCTGGCGCCTCTTCTGTCACGTCAATGGGCTGGAATGGCCCCTCAAGAATCCAATGGTCAATGCTAGTCAGAGTAGAAGTATTCTCCGGATGACTTCTGTTCGCGATCCTTCCTGCTCGATGGTTTGTTTATCCTTGGTCGGTGTGATTCCACGTCCCTTCGGAAAGTGACGTCGGCATCGGATAGGAAGAGGTTCATCCCCTTCCTCAAGGAAAGGGGGCCGACAGCAAGGCCATTTTTGCCACCTTCACCCTGGAAAACAAGGATGGAGTCGCTTACTATGTCGAGGAAATACGTATCGTGATCGATTACCATTGCAGCCTTCTCATTACTTTCCATCGTCCGCCTGATTGCCTTTGCTGCCTCCATTCTTGCATTTGCGTCAAGGTGTGCGCTGGGCTCGTCGAACAGGTACAGATCTGCCTCCTTGCCTAGGCAGATGGCTATACTGACTGCCTGTAGTTCCCCACCAGATAGTTTCGTGGCCTGAAGATCCTGCATCTTGTCGACTTGAAGTGCCCGAATAACCTGGGTATGGAATTCACCGCTTCGCCATTTACTCCCCAGTTCGTAATCGAGCCAGTTCTGGACAGTTCCCTCGAAGTCAGCCCTAACATGCTGAGGTTTGTATGAGACCTTGGAATCCATAGTACACCATCCCTCGTCTGGATCTATTTCGCCAGCGATAATCTTGACGAGGGTCGTCTTCCCGGTTGCATTAGGCCCGACTACGCCAACAACCTCGGCTGACTTCACCTCTCCTTCTCCAGTCTTTAGATTGAAGTCGCCGAGATTTTTCTCTATCGACCCCCATTTGAGAACCGGTGTGCCAACCTCCTCCCCACGTGTTCGACCCCTTAGGAATCGAATTGGCTTGTCCCTTATCCTGACATTCTCCTCAGGAAGATAGCCGTCGAGATATGCATTGATTGCAGTCCTAGTGGATCTGGGGGGGGTGAAGATTCCGTATGCAGATCTATCTCCATAAATTACGTGAACTAAGTCACATAGAACATCGAGAATTGCCAGGTCGTGCTCCACTACGAGTACTCTCTTGCCCCTCTCGGCCAGATCCCGAACCACCCCTACCATTCTCATCCTCTCGTATATGTCCAAGTAGGAAGATGGCTCATCGAAGAAGTAGACGTCAGCCTCCTTTAGCAGGGTGGCACAAATCGCAACTCTCTGCAATTCCCCTCCAGATAGATCACCCAACTTTCTGTCGATAATATGGGATATCCCCATCAACTCGGAGTATCTATCCATCTCCTCCCTATCATCCACCCTAGTCAGGAGTTGATTGACTTCCCCTTCGAAAATACGAGGTAGTTTGTCGATATACTGTGGCTTCACTGCTATGCTAACTTCTCCCTCTGCAACCAAACCCAGG
>CAXEIX010000039.1:0-6976 GCA_963996605.1 uncultured Candidatus Poseidoniales archaeon
AAACGTGTTGGATTCGTATATCGAGTTCTCCGAAAGGGGCTCTCCAGGAGGCGTCAGCTCATCCCCTACCCCAATCACTGCTATCGAAGGAGGTCGAACCACGGACACTGTGTCGTGCCCCATTGTTGCTGCCAGGGAGATTGCGGATGGAGTGAGTATGTTACCAGATCTCAAGGGTCGTTCACCCTCAGTGAGGTTCTCCCCCCTCTTGCGAATGAAGTCAGGTCTTGCTGGACCATTTATCGTGACTGAGCCATCATGAGTCGTTGAATCCTCAACCATCACGATCGCATCGGCCCCATCTGGTATCGGAGCTCCCGTCATGATGCTGCAGGCCTCGCCCACACCAACTAGTGGGACTTCCTCGGATCCGGCCTGGCTGGTTCCAACTATCCTCAATACCGCTCCTGTTTCTTGGCAGTCTGCCTCCCTAACGGCCCATCCGTCCATGGCAGAATTGTCGAAACGTGGGTCATCAACTAAAGAGATGAGATCATCGAAAAGTATCCTACCTGTTGCCTGATCAAGAGGCAGGATATCTTGGTTTCTTTCTATGGGGGTATGGTTCGCTATCTCCAATGCCCGCTCCAGAGACACACCCTTCTCCATGGATGACGAGAAACGGTGGAGTTGAAGTGTCCTTCCCAAAGCGGTCCTCGTGGTTTCCACTGAGTTGGTGCTGGTCCTATTGGCCCTCTTCGCAGTGGCAACACTGTACTCATCGGTTGGACTGGGGGGGGCTTCGGGATACCTTGCTGTCCTGTCTATGACGACATTCGCATCATCGGAGTCTATCTGGCTCAAGCAGTATGCTTGGTCACTGAATCTAATTGTAGCTGGGATCGCGTTCTGGCACTACCACAAATCTGGACACCATATCAGGAGGCTGTCGATTCCGTTCATCTCCGCTAGCGTTCCCATGGCCGCCCTTGGAGGTTTCATGCTAGTGGAGGGGAACGTGTACGACGCCCTTCTATCGCTCGCATTGATCCTAGCAGCTTGGAGGTTGGTTTCAGGCGATGCAGGGGTTATCGAGGCGGTCCGGCCCAGTGCTACCAAGGCTGCGGCGGTTGGCGGTGGGATTGGCTTGGCTAGTGGAGTGATAGGCTTGGGTGGTGGCATCTTCCTTCTGCCGGCTCTAATGCTCGGTAAGTGGGCTACAGCGAAGGAGGCGGCTGCGACAACCTCCCTCTTCGTCTGGTTAAACTCCCTCGCTGGTTTGGTAGGAGCGAGTCTTGCTGGTAGGCTTGACTTGGAACCTGGACTCCTTATCCCATTCTCATCTGTAGTACTAGTGGGGGGCTTTCTAGGTTCCAGGTACGGGTCGCGAGTATCGTCCCAAAGTGGGATCCGGGGATTGCTGGTAGTAGTCCTAGTGCTTGCTGCATTCAAGAGGACCCTCGAGATTCTGGGCTAGTCATGCAGGACGTGCTTGACTGCATTATGGAAAATTCCCATCCCTTCCCCCTCTCCGTGGGCTGTATCCTCTCTGGTCCAAGTAGGACCGAGCCACGTGGAGTGGTTCGCCTCTGGATGAGGCATCAATCCGAAAACTAGGCCCGATGGGTCGCACACACCAGCAACGTTCCTCCAGCTCTGGTTTGGAGAAATCGGGTAGGGCAGAGTATCGTCGGCAGAACTGGGGTACGCGGTGGTTGGATCTACGTATCGAGCCACTAACTGGCCAGAATCGGCCCAGCTATCCATCAATTTGGCATCGTCTGTGACGAACTTGCCCTCTCCATGACGGACGGGAACCCGGATTCGCTCGAGCCCGGTCGTCCAAATGCACGGGCTGTCCGGGTCGAACTCCAGGGTTGCCCACCTGTTCTCATATTGACCACTGTCGTTGAGTGCTAGCGATGCGGTCTGAGTCAGGCTGACTTCGTCGTCCCCGGGTAGTAGACCCATCTTCACGAGGACCTGGAAACCGTTGCATATCCCTATGACCGGCTTGCCGGAGGTCACGAACTCCCTGACCTGGTCTCTTAGTCCGAATCTGAGTCGATTACCAAGCAGTCTGCCGCTTCCCAGGTGGTCTCCGAATGAGAAGCCCCCAGGGATGGCCATGATCTGGTAGTCGGACAGACTGGCCTCCCCCATCACCAGTCTGTTGACATGGACCCTCTCGGCGAGTGCCCCGGCCATTTCGAAAACGGCCATGGTCTCGATCTCGCAGTTGATTCCGAACCCAGAAAGAACTGCTACCTTTGGCTCCATCATGCCCCTCCTCCGTGCAGTGTTCCCTTCCATGATTCCCTGAGCTCCTTCATGGATGCGGATAGTATGACATCGCCGTGCCTACTGAATGAGATTCCATCATCGCTCGATACGTCTCCGATATAGTGGCAGGTGATGCCTTCCATGGACTTCTCGAAGGCTTCCCTATCGTCCGGACTAGTGCTCACCAGTATCCTACCTAGGCTCTCCCCAAACAAGGCCCCCCATGCATCCAGATGGTCGCAGTCCGACCATATTGGGGTGATGTCCAGCTTCGCTCCCGAGTCTGATCCGAAGCAGCATTCTGCCAATGCCACGGCCAGGCCTCCGTCGCTGCAGTCGTGTGCGCTGGCCACCAGTTCTCTACTCATCGCAGCAGTCAGGGCCCTATAGGCGGCCATATTCCTCTCCGGATCTATCTCTGGGACGGCCCCGCCGATGCCACCAGCACCATCGTCTCGGAGCATGTAGGATAGCTCGCTGGCTCCGAGTTCCTGGTGTGTCTGGCCGATCAGGAAAATCGCATCACCTGGCTTCTTGAAGTCGGATGAGACGGCCTTGCGCACGTCATGATGGTTTCCGAGGAGGCTGAAGAGTAGCGTGGGCGGGACGCTGATCTTCTCACCCCCAAGCATAGCGTCGTTCTTCATGGAGTCCTTCCCGCTGATGCAGGGGAGGCGATATGCCCTGCATACGTCATCCAAGGCACGGTTGGCTCTCACTAACTGGGCGAGTTTGTACTTCCCATCGGGGGTCTTGGCCGACTCTATGGGGTCCGGCCAGCAGAAGTTGTCGAGGCCCGAGATGAGGTCCAAGTCCACGCCAACGCAGACTGCGTTACGCAGGGCCTCGTCCACGGAGGCGGCAGCCATGGCATAGGCGTCTATGTCGGAGTACCTGGGAGCTATGCCGTTCGAAACGACCAGCCCCTGTGTCCCACCCTGCAACGGGGAGATTACCGCTGCATCCCCGGGAGCATCGTGGTTAGCACCAACGAATGGCTTGATCACGCTCTGGGCCATTACCTCGTGATCGTAAGACCGTACCCACCACTCCTTGCTAGCGACGTTCGGCCTGGCTAGCAGCCTACCGAGAGTCGCCCCCATTTCCGAATCGTCCAGGTCGGGCGTCTCAACTGGCAAATGGACGGGGGGCTGCCATTCGGACTCGAGTATGAGCTGTGGGCAACCATCGAAGAGGAAATTGATGGGCAGGTTGGCGACCGGGGTCTCCCCGTGACGGACAATGAATGCGCCGGAGTCAGTGAACGAGCCTACGGCAGTGGCCTCCACTTCATGCAGCGCGGCTAGTGACTCGAAATCTGCGCAGTCCTCTGGCCTTATGCCGACAGTCATTCTCTCTTGCGATTCGGAGACCAGTATCTCCCACGAAGAGAGCCCGGCCTGCTTCAGAGGGACCGCTCCGAGATCTAGGACCGCTCCCCCCGTGAGTTCTGCCATCTCGCCCACACTACTGGAGAGCCCTCCGGCCCCGTTGTCCGTGATGACCTGGATCAGTCCCGCATCCCTAGCCTCGAGAATCATGTCAATCATTTTCTTCTGAGTGATTGGATCGCCTATCTGGACTGCGGAGCTCGGGCTCTCCTCGGTCAGCTCAAGGCTGGAGAAGGTGGCTCCGTGGATTCCATCGCTTCCGACACGCCCCCCTACCATGTAGACAATATCACCCGGTTGAGGAGTTTTCACATGGCTCTCTCTGCCATCGGCAAGTAAACGCGGCATGATTCCGACTGTGCCGCAGAAGACCAGCGGCTTGCCGATATACCGCTCGTCGAATACTATTGCTCCATTGACGGTCGGGATTCCTGATTCGTTGCCTCCCGACCTGACTCCTGAATGGACTCCTCTGAATACCCTCGAGGGGTGAAAGAGTCCTGGGGGTATGGTTCCCGAGTAGTCTGGTGGGCCGAAGCAGAATACATCGGTGTTGGCAATCGGCCTAGCCCCGAGTCCCGTGCCGAGTATATCTCGATTCACCCCCACTATCCCGGTGATGGCCCCTCCATAGGGATCTAGTGCGCTGGGGCTATTGTGGGTCTCTGCCTTGATGCAGACGCTCCAGTCATCATTCCACGAGATGACTCCGGAGTTGTCGTGGAAGATGCTTAGCAGCCATTCTACATCCCCCTGAATGTCAAGGGTGGGTTGCATTATGTGCGTCTTGAACAAAGAGTCGATTGTCGAATCCTCACCTGTAACCCTGTCAGTGTGCCTGATTCTGGCTGCGAAAATCTTGTGCGAGCAATGCTCTGACCATGTCTGTGCCAGGCATTCCAGTTCTGCGTCGGTGGGGCGATCCGAGGGGAGGCTCATCGCCTCCCTATCTGACCTGACCGCGGGATCACGGTAGTGTGCCTGTATCGCCCTCATCTCGTCGATGTTGAGCGCTAGAAGTCCCTGCTCGCTGATTTCGATTAGCTCTTCGTCACTAACCTCCAAATCGACTGTTGCTGGCTCCTGGAAGGTTACTGGTGGCATCTCTGGGAACTCCAGAAGAGGCCAAGACCCCTTTGAACAGTCTTCTCTTCCTGCCACTGCCGCCCTCTCGATCATCGGATTGTGAAGGATAGCTGCCAAGTCATCTGGTGAGATTCCACCGTCAACCCCCCAGAAAGCATAGGTGGTGAATGTGGACACTATCGCCGATGATTGGTTTGGAAAAAGGGTCAACAGACCGTCCAAGCCCGCTTGGCCGGAGTTGTCCGTAACGCCTGGCTTGAAACCGATCTGGATTGCTGCTTCGGGTGGATTCGAGAAAGTTTCCAGCATCCTAGAGCCCATAGAACCGACTTCGATCACCGGATCGGCGAACAAGTCGTAAATCAGAGACTCGGCCTCAATGTCGGAAAAATAGGATCTGACTTGGTACCCAAGTATTACCCGGACTGATTGCACATCGATCCCATGGTCCACTTTGAGCATCGATCTCACACTCTCGCCACGTGCATCAGGGAGCCCATCGAGATCCTTCGTAGTAACTTCGAAGAGCCGGATGTTCGTTTCAGTAGGCATGCTCTCACCCTATGCTAGAAAAGCCTCGCTCAATTGCCAACCGAGCCATGCTGTGACTGGTGCCAACAGGTTGAGGACGACGTAAAGCGCTGCTACCGCTGCGCTATCGTCCTTGATGAGTCCGACTGTCTCGACGCCGAATGTGGACATCGTGGTAAAACCGCCCAATAGTCCGGTTCCTAGGAAAAGTAGTGACTCCGTCTGTAGTGAGGCAGCCATCAGCGCGCCAAGTAGGAAAGCCCCAGAGAGGTTCACGGCTATTGTCGCCCATGGAACTTCGCCCGTTCCGGAGGGCATCGCTTCCGCGACCCCCCAGCGTGCTATCGAGCCAATTGCGCCCCCCAGACCGACCAGTGCCGCTGGATGCATGGGGCTGGCGGGAACTGACGGGGCTTCATATTTCTGAGAAGAGGGAAGACTTCACAAACGGGCGAGTACAGGACTACAGGATGAAAGCGGAGGATGCTTGGGGGCCTAGATGGGTGAACTGCGCGCACCCGCTATCTCATGAGTTCATGCGTATTTCCAGCGAAAAGCAGTCGTTGGTGGTACTGGCGGCAGACCTCCCCACTGTAGACGGCATTGTTGATTTAATCGAAGAAGTGGGAGATTACGTTTGTGCTCTAAAGACGCATGTTGACATGGTCGAGGGCTTCAATGTGGAAGAGTGGTCGAGGGTAATGGATGCTACTCGTTCGAATGGTATGTTGCTATTCGAAGATCGGAAGTTCGCGGACATTGGCAGAGTGGCTCAGACTCAGATGGGGGGTTTGTACGATATTCGTTCTTGGGCTGACTTGGTCACTTCCCATAGTGTCAGTGGCCCAGATGTCATCGATGGAATAGCCGCGGCCTGGGATGAGGTGGAGAGAATCGGTGGTGTCCTACTTCTAGCCCAGATGTCCAGCTCGGGTAACCTACTATTGGAGGGGTATACCGAAAGAACCCTGGACATGGGTAAGGCCTCTCCTCATGTGTTGGGATATATCGGAAATGGGAGTTCTGTTTCTGAGTTGAGAGAGCTTCGTTCCAAGGTCGGAGACGGTCGAATGATTTGGACGCCGGGTGTAAATTTGAGTGCTGAAGAAGGAATCCTAGGACAAAGGTACGGTCATCCGGCGGAAGCCGTACTAGCAGGTTCGGATGCGATCATAGTAGGTTCCGGCATACACAAGTCGGATGATCGACTTGCCGCAGTACGCGAATATGCTTCTTCCTCATGGGAAGCATTGCTGGAGAGGTAGCGTGGCGGTAGCAGTAGACGTGGTAGCGTGGGGCTGCTCCGTGTTGGTGATTTCAGGACTCGCTTGGTATGTTTTTTACGAGATTCTGAAACGATGGAGAGTCGGGTTGAGACTGTCTGAATTGGATGAGAGCCTGTTGTACGATGATGGTGTCTCTGTGGAGGTCATAACGGACACGCCAATCGGAAGCAGCATCGTTGGTGGTGCTGTGGCTGAGTTCGTGGAAGACCCAGGTCCCTAGATTCCGACGACCCCGAGGTAGAAGGCTGCACCGAATCCTATGGAGCCGATCGTAGCAATTAGAATCAGGATACGAAGTACCCGCCTCTTCCTCTTTGGCTTGGAAGGTTCTGGAAGGGGCGGTAACGGGGTTAGCGGGGCATCTATCTGACTTGGTTCCTCAGAGAGTGGGGGAGATGGTAGGGGAGGGAGGGGAGAGGGTTCATCCTCCAGATCGGGGTAGAGGGCATCCAAGTCCGC
>CAXEIX010000040.1:0-6800 GCA_963996605.1 uncultured Candidatus Poseidoniales archaeon
GAACTCAGACGACTGGACCAGCAGGGTGGGCGCCTCCCCGTCAGTCATAACCCTGCAATCCGCTGGGACCCTGTTCCGCGGGTCGATCACCACTCTGGTAGGCTGCTCCCTGGGGCCTATGTCTGGCCCTCTGACCGTCAGCGAGGGATCGTCCCTGATGACCGTGCCAATCCCGACGAGTATCGCCATTGATTCACCCCTTATCCGATGTGCGAGATCCAAGGACTCCCTCGAGCTGAAGCGAATGGCTGGTTTCGAAGGGTCGCCGTCGATCCTGCCCTTTGAGTCAGTGGATGCCTTCAGGGTCACCAGTGGCCTCCTCTCTCGACACCAGTGCATGAAGGGCCTCATCTGCTCCTCGCACTCGTCCCTCAGCAGACCCGACTCGACATCTACGCCACCCTCCCGGAGGGCAACCGAACCATCGCCCCTCACCGTCGGGTTTGGGTCCAGTGCGCCGATCACGACTCTCTGGACCCCGGCCCATAGCAGGGACTCTGTGCAGGGGGGCGTCCTGCCGAAGTGATTGCACGGCTCCAGCGTCACGTAGGCGGTGGCCCCCTGTGTCGGGACTCCCTTGGCCTCTGCATCCGCGATCGCCATCTGCTCTGCATGGAGTCCCCCGATGTGGTCGTGCCATCCCTCTGCCAGCACCTCCCCGTCCTTGACTAGGACGCAACCCACTGGTGGGTTGGGCATCACTCGGTGCCGTCCCCTCTCAGCCAGCTCTATCGCCCTCCGCATGTGAGATTCACCCCCAGGCATGTGATGCCCGGTCATGGCGCCCACTCATGATTCCTCGCTTCGGCAGTATTGAAGTCGGATGCCGGCGCTGGGGGCATCGTGCCACGAGTAGCATGCATCGCCAACCCGAACGCAAGGGACGGGAAACTCGGAAAGAACTTCCACAAGATCGAGGAGGCCCTTGGGGCTTCTGGGATAGATCACGACGTCTTCATGACGGAGGGGACCGGGCATGCCATAGAGATTGCCAGTGGCCTCAGGGACAGTGATTACGACCTCGTTGTGGCCATCGGAGGGGATGGTACGGTGCACGAGGTCGCAAATGGCATCAGAGGCTCTTCGAAGAGGCTGGGAATCATCCCAATGGGCAATGGGGATGACTTCGCCAGAGCGATTGGCATCCCCCTCAAGGACCTTCAGGGTGCCATAGACATCCTGAGGAACGGTACCGACTACACAGTCGGAGGAATCAGGGTCGAGGGTCTCAGGGCCCCTGATCATCCAGGAATACCCACTCCCAAGCACTATCCAGTAACAGGTGAGCCATCGAAGGAGGGCAATCTTGTGAGATGGTCATTCCTGGAGTGCGACGGGGGCGTGACATCCTCGATCAATCGCATGAAGGGCGAGGGTCACTTCTCCTGGATCAGCGGGCAGAAGAAGTACACGTTCCTTGCTATCAAGGCCATACTGTCATGGAAGAGCCAGATGGCTTGGATAAAGGTCGACGGCCAGCCCGGGAAGAGGGTCGATCTGACCGGACTCTTCGCGATGATGCAGGCCGAGACCTTCGGAGGGGGGTATCGAGTTGCGCCTGGAATGCAGCCTTTCGGGGACAGTGCCTCCATAGTTCTCGGCTTCGGCCTATCCAAGCTGCAGATGCTGAGGGTCATGGGCCCGTTGGAGAAGGGGAAGCACGTCGGCAAGTGGGGCAAGATAAGCATGGAGCCCTGCAGGAGCTTCGAGATCAGGGGCCTGGACTCTGAGGGGAACCCAACCGATAAGGGGCACGACCCACCGCTGTTCATCAGCCTGGACGGGGAGATATCGATGACCACCCCGGTGAGGTTCGAGTTCCACGAGGGCCAGCTTAACGTCAGAGGCGGCCAGAGCCCTCCGAACGTTTAGTGGCGCAGACGGAGAGATTTGAACTCCCGAGTCACTAGGACACCGGATTTCAAATCCGGCGCAATACCAGGCTATGCGACGTCTGCAGCGAGTATGCGTGGGGACTACCACGGATGAACCTTACAGCCTCAGAGTCCGTAGTTTCCGGGCCTGCACCAGTCCGGCAGGCTCGAGGCGGCGTCTGGGTGAGTCAGCCCTACGAACAGGACCATTATCAGGATGAAGAACGCTGGGAAGAGGGCGGTCATCGTCAGAATCGCCGAGTCCTCGTCGCCGTAGAGGTGCATGAATATCGCAGCGATCATGATGAACTTGGGTATCGCGATGATTGTCAGGATCCAGAGCGTGACGACCTTCTCCTCCGTCCCCAAGGAGTCTGCCAATGGGACGAGGTCGGCGCCGACGGCGAGGACCTCTATCAGCGTCAGTATCATCAGTCCGTAGAAGTTCATCCAGTAGGGGTCCTGCCCCATTATTTTGTAGTGCGCCATTTCATTTCACCTCAGTATAGATAGAAGAACGGGAAGACGAGGACCCAGACCAGGTCCACGAAGTGCCAGTAGAGCCCGAAGTACTCGATGGAGACCGCGTTGTCGGGCGTGTAGCCGCCCCTTGCCGCCTTGAGGGTCATGTATGTCAGTCCGACAATGCCTCCCAGCACGTGGGCGCCGTGGGTTCCGGTGGTCACATAGAAAGTGGTCGCACTTACCTGGATGTTCGCCATCATGTGGCCCCCGGGATGAGTCCCAGCCTGCATCATGGCGTATAGCGCGCTATCCTCGGGGATGGAGTAGTCATCGGGGTGTGCCTCGATGTAGTGGGTGTCGTACGCATGGTGCTGGTAGCTGTCCGCATTGATCAGGTAACCCTCTGCGTAGAGTGACTTGATGCTGGAGTCTCCGTGGTTGAACTCGTGCAGGAACTCGGGTAGCGGGAAGCCCACGAACCACTCGATCATCTTCAGGGTCAGGAACAGTATCGCGAGGAACCATGTTGTGCCCAGGTAGCGGGTCACCTTCCTCCTCCTGACGTCCTCGTCCATGTCCTTCTTCTTCGCGTAGCGCAGTGCCTGCACTATGGTGAACGATGATATGATCAGGGCGAAGGTGTTTATCGCGCCCGGGGCGATGTGGAACCAGCTGGAAGCAATCAGGTGCCCGGCGGGCTCGAAGCAGGTCACTGAGGTTCCCTCTACCCACTCTCCCGACTCGAAGACTGTCTGGCAGTTGGGTATCCCAAACCTGTATCTCATATAGGTGCTGAAGAGCGAGGTGAATACCATCATCTCGGACATCAGGAACATCCACATCGCTACCTTCCTGATGTCTATATTCTGGAATGGTGCCCCGGCTGACTTGGGCTCGAAGACCTCTCCGTCCACTCCGAAGCTCATGTCCTGCCTCCACCAGACTAGGAGGCTGAACCCGATTACGCCGAGGCCTACGAAGATCAGAGGTACGCTGCCCCAGCCCTGGAACTCTCCGAACTTGAAAGCCCCAGCCAGGGTGAACAGGAAAATCGCCACGCCCAGGCTGAGTATTATCGGGGACCATGAGTTGTGAGGAGCCCCATGCCTCCAGTCGTGAGGCCCCCATGCGCTGGGGTGGTGGTCACCGCTCAATGTGACGCCTCCTCGATCTCGTCATCGCTGACCATGAGCCTCTGGAACCAGCTGGATAGCATACTGGGCTCGTTCGCGATGTGCTCATTCGCGTCTTTCAGCGTCGGTAGGCCCCAGGAGCCGTCATCGAGCCTGTATAGGGTGTGAGCGGGCGGAGGGGATGTGGTCATCCACTCGAATGACCATCCTCCCCACGGGTCGTCGGGGGCGTCCTCTCCCCTGACCGAGGACACGATCATGTTGAACACCATGATGAAGTTGGAGAAGAAGAACAGGAATCCGGAGACGGTGATGAACATGTTCCAGCCGGCCGCTTCCATGGGCAGGGAACCAAGGGCCTCCTCGGTGGTCACGAAGTAGGTGTGGTGCCTGCGAGTCATCCCCCAGACCCCCAGGCGGTGCATAGGCCAGAAAAGAGCGTTGTAGGAGACGAATGCGGTCAGGAAGTGGAGGACTCCGAGCTTCTCGCTGAGCATCTTTCCAGTCGCCTTGGGCCACCAGTAGTATATCCCTGCGAAGAATCCGAAGACGGTCCCTCCGACCAGTACATAGTGGAAGTGAGCCACCACGAAGTACGACTCATGGAGGTGGGTGTCCATCGCTATCGACGGGAAGAACATCCCAGATATCCCTCCCAGCGTGAACGTCACGAGGAAGCCCAGAGCCCAGAGGGTGTGCGTCCTGTAGACGAGGGAGCCGCCGTGCATCGTCATCAGCCAGTTGAATATCTTGATCCCTGTCGGCACTGCGACCAACATTGTGGTCAGCATGGTGACGAACCTCAGCGTCGGGCTCATTCCGCTGGTGAACATGTGGTGCCCGTACACGATGAAGGCCACGATTCCGATGCCGGCGAGGGCGTAAACCATCGACCGGTAGCCAAACACAGATCTCCTGGAACTGGTTGCTATGACCTCGGATATGATCCCGAATGACGGCACTATGACCACGTAGACCTCGGGATGACCGAAGTACCAGAACAGGTGGCTCCAAAGCAATGGGTCGCCCCCTGCGGCAATGTCGTAGAACGCTGTTCCCACCACCCTATCTAGGTAGACCTGAATCAACCCAACGCCGAATGCGGGGATTGAGAGGAACAGCATCACGTTGGCGACTAGTATCGACCAGCTGAACAGTGGCATCTGCATCCAGCCCATCCCAGGCGCCCTCATCACGGCCATCGTCGTTAGGAAGTTGATCCCGGTGAGCGTGGAGGATGCCACCAGCATGATCTGGCCCGCGGCCCACATGGTCGTACCGTAGTGGGCCCCCTCGCTGACTACGTATGGAGCGTAGCCAGTCCAACCGGTATCCGCCCCGTGCCCGGAGAACACCCCGGTGAAGATGAGCAGGGCCGCGAAGGGCTGCAACCAGAAGGACATCGCGTTGATTCGAGGCAGGGCCAAGTCGGCTGCCCCGAGCTGCAGTGGTATCATCCAGTTTGCGAAGCCGTTGATCATGGGCATCGCCGCCAGGAAAATCATGGTCGTCCCGTGGAGGGTGAAGAACTGGTTGTACTGCTCCTGCGTGAGGAAGTCGTTTCCAGGTACGGCGAGTTGAATTCGGATAATCATCGCCATGATACCACCGACTCCCAGGAAGAACAAGCCGGCGACGAAGTATAGCGTGCCTATCTTCTTGTGATCGGTGCTGGTCAGCCAGTCAGCGAGCCATGGTGCGAAGTTGTCCCATTCGAAGGCTTCAGGGTCCTTCCTGTAGAAGACGTATGCGAGGGTGATAGCGAGAAGCGAGGCTGAGACGATGATCAGGACCCCTAGGACCACGAATGGGTTGGCTGCCTCCAGGACCTCTATGGGACCTCCGAGCGTTATGGCTACCTTGTTCCACATGTCACCGGTGGTACCTCCTCCTGCTCCATCCGCGTTTCCGTTGACTGAGTTGACATGCAGCACGAAGTCTACGTTCTTGTCCGTGGCAGGTGCGGTCCATGTCACCGACCACGAAACCTGGTCGTTACCTGCGTCCGTGTGTCCTACCTCGTTCTCGTTGTAGACCTGTGCTGTGGCGTCATTGACTGAAAGTGCACCCTCGCTGGCCCAGAGGTGGAATCCGCCTTGGTTTATGTTCCCCTCCTGGCTCGGTCCGCCTTGGAATGATACCGTTAGTTCGTATACCTCCGAATAGTTGTAACTCTCGGGAAGTCCCTCGATAGAGGCTGAAACAGATTCTGATGGAACTGCACCGTGGCAGTTACAACCCGACTGTTGGACTCCCGAGATTCCACCGGGCAGTGACTGCGCCGAGGGTAGTGCGAGCATTGCCGCGACAATGACTAGGGTGAATATCGCAGCTTTCGACCTCTTAGTCACCAATCTCTTCACCTCAGTTATGCACAACCAGCTTTGCAGCCATGATCGAATGGGCATCGCCACAGTACTCAGCACACAGAACCATCGACTCTTCAGTCATTGAATCAAAGACAGGTAGCCATAGGGTAGTCTGCTGCCCTGGTAGGACATCCTCCTTGGTCCCCAAATGCTGGAACCAAGGTGAGTGAGTGACGTCGACCGACTCCATGACCGCGAGGTAGGTTTCCCCCTTCTGCAGTGCTAGAACGGGCACGCTCCCGTAAACCTCCATGGTCTCGGTACCGGTGTCGCAGAGGCTTCTTTCAAGTTCAAGGCAGTCGAAACTCCAGAACCACTGCTGACCTGTTATCTCAATCACGTGATAGCAGTCGGACGTTATTATTCCGTCTGAATGCATTACGTTGTTCGATCCGATGTATCCCGGGTCATCGTAATCGCACTCGTAGCCATGCACCCCTCCGTCCGCCGATGTCCACATCGCATCCAATGGCTGCCATGAGTAGTAGGTAAGCCATACTATCAGTATGAACGGAAGGATTGTCCAAGCGACCTCGAGGCGCATGTCGTCGTTATGCTTGGGGAAAACACCGATCTCTATCTCGTCCACGTTCGGTAGCTTATCCCCATCCTTCGATGTAAACCAGAATGAGTGGTGATAGAGCCAACCGAAAGCAAACCCTCCCACTAATACTGACCACATAATGTAGTGGTCCCAGAGTCCTTCGAAGATTGGTGTCATCACGGACATGGCTATCTCTAACTCCTCGCGGGGAAATTCAATTCATAAGGGTCGCGGGTAAGTCATCTGTGTCATACCCCAACATTACTGTCAATCGTACAAATGATAAGGATGAATAAAAATGCTACTAATGGGCCCTCTGAGATTACATGTCCGACGGATTCAGACTACCGGGTTGGGAGTCGAAGAGGGAGAGGGTTGAGGGACCTTCAGACAGAGTTACCAGATTCGAGAAGGC
>CAXEIX010000041.1:0-6765 GCA_963996605.1 uncultured Candidatus Poseidoniales archaeon
CTCGCAGTCTTCTGGGTCATCTGTTGCCCCCCTTGAGGCCAGCGCTAGCTACGTCACCGATGCCGTCCACGCCGATGGCCATATGGACATAGAAGTTCATTGGAAATTCAACATTGACTGGAATTGGGACGATGTCGATAGTATAACATGGGTTGCTCGAGCAAATGACGAGAACGGCGAAACAATATGGCCATCCACATCTCAAAGTGGCCGTTCAGGTGAGAATGCGGTCGAGAACGACCTACAGATAGACTCATTCGAAATTAGAGATGGGTTTGATAGGGTCATTTCCAATACATATGACACTCTGTTTTACCCATTCCCCGTGCAGGATGGAAGTATGCTGAATATTTCTGGAACAGTCCGCTTCCAAGATCAAGAAGCAAAGCGGCCATCTGCTTCGGACTTCTCCGTGGCACTGAATCTCTCTGGGGCAATTTATGCCTTGCAGACCGATGACGATGGGCAATTCTCCGGAATGGCCTCGATACCCAGTGGCACAAGCTCTTTGACACTCTCCCCATTGATGCTAAGAGTAGGGCCATCGAGCTCAACCAATGGGGCAGAAGATACCACGGGGGAACCTCCGATAGTCGAAATTGAAGTAGACACAAATCCTCCTGTCGCTGGCTCTATTCAGGTTCAAACACCTATCGGGCTTCAGTATGTTGACGGGATGGTCGTCCCTCCCACTACTTTCTCGCCGTATATCACAATTAGTGAGGGAGAAGCTAGGGGGGAAACCCTGACTCTGAAGTACTGGAGAGAAGGTTTGGATGATCTGAATGGTGACGGAGTAGCCGACGAAGACGAGTATCAGTACCAGAGCAGCGATCTGAGCGTGGGCCTAACCGGTGAGCAGCAAGTTCAATTCCTAGGAATCGACGTGTCCGCCATGGACAATGAAATAATTCACCTTTATCTCGAGGGGACAGACTGGGCCGGGCTGACTTACCAGGATGGCGGTACAGGCGGGGGGCCCGGTGCCGATAACTCATGGGCATCGGTGGTCGTCGCAGAGGACGTCATGGTGGAATTCGCAGGAGCCGGACTCGGGACTGGTTCAGGAGGGGGGTCAACGTTCTCATTGGACAGGATAACCCAAGACAGTATCGATTTCTTCCTAATACCAGGAAAGGAACACACTTTCAAGGTTCGATTGGATGAGCCAAATGGCTTCCGCACTATAGACAATATTACAGTATTCCTGTGCGGTTATAGTAGCGACTTC
Organism: uncultured Candidatus Poseidoniales archaeon; assembly: GCA_963996605.1. GTDB lineage: Archaea > Thermoplasmatota > Poseidoniia > Poseidoniales > Thalassarchaeaceae > UBA36. The sequence goes on from CAXEIX010000041.1 coordinate 1,232, forward strand.
GGCGTCTTTTCCTACGAACCATTCTCCTCGACATTGTCATCACCTAGCAATAGCATGCTGCAGGCTATCAGCGCAAGCACTGAGAGCATCACTTCTACCGTGACCGAGTTGAGTGTCCGCTTCAAGATGTCATGGGATTTACCATTCGATGACGAAGATTTCGATTGTAAGCCTAGAGTGATTGTCGAGGATGGACTGGATCAGATAGAGTCCGAGGTCCTAAGCACACTTTCTTGGCGTTTGGATAACAGGATTGTCGCTATTCCGAGCTTCGCCGAGGATCTAACCGCTCCGATAATTCCAGCACTAGGGGCATCTCTCTATCTGGGTCAGGGGGACTCTTTCACGGTCAGTGGCTCCGTCTATCACGAAGGAACCGGAGTCCCGATAGCAGAGTCCACCCCGGATTTGACGGTCTTACTATCGATGCTATACGGGAGTGGAAACTATGAGGCTACATCGGAAGTCGACTCATCGGGGAACTTCACGGTTGAGATGTCGCTACCAAACTTCCAGCCCGTCGATCCAATCACCGTACTGACTACTTCCTTGATCGGCACCCCGGGGTCTTCACACTCCGTTTCAAACTCTGATGCTTCGGCAACAGTGGACACGAAGCCACCCACCGCCTTATTCAATGTCGATGCATACCCCGATTCCTCCCTAACCGTAATCGAGACCGATTCCATGAACTCGGTAACGGTAACGATAACAATCAATGAGGAGATAGGGATGAACTACGGTCCCCTCCAAGTTTCATGGGCATTCCAGAGGAACGGCCAGATAATTCCCGGAACAGAAGAAAGCGGGGAGGTCCCTTGGTACTCAAGCACCGAGGGAGTACATGTGTACCGGGGCGATATAGACTTCAGGCCGTCTCTGGAGTTCAACATAGAAGATGGGGACAAGGTGTCATTCTGGATTACGTCAACAGACAAGGCCGGAAACGAAGTGGCAGGACTCGGTGGGCCGGACAACCCTAGGACCCCAACGATCCGACTTGTTGAGTTCGATGGCCAGTACACCCGTTCCCAAGTCACGCCCACGAAGAACCCACTAGTTGGCGACACGATTACGATTGTTACATACTGGGAGAATCCCGGGAAGAGCGAGGGTACCATCTCCGTCGGGCTCTATGAGCAGAGGATAGATGGGACTTTCTCACCATCAGTTTCCACTATGGTCAACGGCCCGGTGGAGTTGTACCTCGCCCCAGGTAGCACTAGCGTTAGGGCAGAATTTGAGTACATCCCGGTTGCCGCCGGACAACCACTGCTGGTTCTTGTAGTGGACGATGACTACGGCAATGCGAATTACATGAATGTCGAGATAAGCGATATACAGGTAAGCAGTTTGTCAGAGAGCTCCGGACCCAACAGTGGAATGATCTGGATTGCAGGATCTTTGGTTCTTCTGCTATCCCTGATGGGGGCGGCATTCTACATTATCAGGGGCTCCACTGGCGGGGGCTTCTACGACGAGGAATACGACGAGGAATACGACGAGGAATACGAGTAGATGGGAAACGCCCACCTTCAAGACGCCCGAAAAACCTCCCGATTCTGAAAAAGACCCAGTCTTGTTTATAGGCCAATTTGGAAATTAACTCATTGAGGGAGAGATCCCTCGGATGGGATGCGATAATGACAGAGGTAACTAAGATAGATGATATGAAGCGAGAGATGGAAGAGCTAAGGGCCCTGGTCAATACTCTGCTGACAATAATTATGGAAGAGGCCGATGGGGTCCAATCGGGGTCCGCTCAACCGCAAACGAACTTGCCTAGAATTGGATATTCGATGTAGAATCATTTACCCATAGTTCAAGTGAAATGCCCCATCTCGAAGACACATGGGAATGCCTTCATTGTCGACTGAGCAATGGCTACTTTCCGCGGCAGCAGTAGCCACAGTGGCCTTCTTCGGCGCAGCTCTTTTACAGCCAGGAATTTTTGATCCTGAACCTGATTGGGGGGTTTCCGATGGGTGCTTGGGCGGCTTGCAGCATGAGGATGTCGGAATATCTTCCCACTATCACCCAAATCTGAGAGTGATCATGGATGGGCAGCAGATCCCAATTAATCCAAATACCGGGATAGATCAAATCGGTTGCCGAGAGGGAATGAGGTGGGTTCACGTTCACGACTCTTCAGAAACCGGATTTACAAAATTGCACATCGAGACTCCCGGCAAGATGAATGTCCCACTAGGTGCCTTTTTTCAGATATGGGATAGGGACGGAGGGCCTTCCTTGGATGGGGATAGAAATTTCGATATCGACAGAAACGGCATTTCAGATTGGGAAGAGTATGATATCAGTATGACCGTAAATGGGGATTCAAATGATAAATTCGAGGAATACGTCATGTTGGATACCGATGACATAGAGCTCATCCTTGTCTCGAAGTAGATGCCGCTATCCCTTGATTACGATTAGTGGCTTTAATCGGGCCACCGGCCTAGCAAGACCAGCCTTCTCCGTGAGATTGATCACATCATCTATGTTTTTGTATGCATCAGGTGCCTCTTCAGACAGGTATTTTTCATTTGTTTCGTATATCGCGACCCCTTTATCGGCCAACTCTCTTTTGACCTTTGCACCGTCAATCTTCTGTCTGGCCTCGGTTCTCGACATGGCCCTTCCAGCACCATGGCAAGATGATCCAAATGCACGATTTGTACCACTGCTCGGACCGGCCATTACGTACGAAGCGGTCCCCATGTCCCCTGGTACCAGAACGGGCTGACCAATACCGGAAAAATTTCCAGATATCTCCTCATTATCCCCGCCAAATGCTCTGGTCGCCCCCTTCCTGTGTACGCAACAAGTGCAAGAAGTACCGTGGACCACATGGTCTTCTACACGAGCGATGTTGTGACAAACATCGTATACGACCCCTACATCTACCTCCACTCCCATGTGGGATCTTAGTGCGCTCCTCAGGTGGTGAGTCACACTACTCCTATTCGCGAATGCGTAGTTTCCAGCAGCCTTCATCGCTTCGAAGTAAGACTCTCCCTCCTTGGAAAAAAATGGGGCTGAGGCGAGTTGAGGATCGGCGATAGATATCCCCCAATCTTCCGACCTCCACCTCCCGTCCGATTTTCTGAATTTCCCCTCTAGTCCTTTCACGTGCTCCGAACACACCTGATATCCCAAACCCCTGGAACCGGTGTGGATCATCGCAGTAAGCCTTCCTTCTTCCAATCCAAATGTTCTAGCAGCTCTCTGATCGAAAATCTGGTCTACTACTTGCACCTCAAGGAAGTGGTTCCCCCTTCCTATCGATCCAAGTGCCGAAACGCCCCTTCTCTTCGCGACATCGGAGATGCTCCCCGAATCACCCTCCAATCTTCCCTTCATCTCCATTCTCGAGAGGTCTTCTTCATGCCCCAGGCCAATCTCGGCAGCAGCCTTTGCACCTTCTGCTAGGATATCGTCAAGCTCGTTGTAGCTGAGATTGTAACCACTCTTGCCGGACTCTCCAGCGGGAATCCTGGCCTTAAGCCGATTACCGAATTCCTTACTCCCACTGCCTGACTTTTTCCTGGTCAGATGCTTCAGGTCTTCAATTCCAAGGTCTATAGAGCAAAGTCTGACTCCGCAATTGATATCGAATCCAACGCCTCCGGGTGAAATCACCCCACCGTTTTCTATGTCGGTCGCCACAACTCCGCCAATCGGGAAACCAAATCCCTGGTGGAAGTCGGCCATACCCCATGCCTCCCCCACTATTCCGGGCAGAGATGCTGTATTGGTCAACTGTTCCAGTGACCTATCATCGCTCTTGCCAACATGTTTGCTATCTGAAACAATCACTGCATCGACCAGCATCTCTCCTCGTTTCTTAATCCTCATTAGGGAATCTCCATCATCCTCAAGAAATCGCGCCCAGTCATCCATCAATCTTGCTGACAAATGCTTTCCTTTCAAAACACCGGGTCAATTTCTCGCATTGACTTCAAGACCCGTTGTACAATGGGGTAGCCGAGGGAGTAGTAGTGAGCTTCGGAGAGGTGGATATTCCCTTCTGGTCAGAATCAGGCCATATTTGTAAGAAATGTTCTGTAACCGGAGCCAGATTTTGGTCAAGGGACAAAAATAGGGAGACCTGTGGGGACAGCACCGACGATCCATACACATTTATTGGAAATCCAATAATCTCTGGATTCCCAATGAGAGGTAAAGAACTGAAGGATGCTATGCGGGAGAAGTTCCAAGACTTCTTCGAAAAGAAGGGCCACTCCAGAATTCCTCCGTTTTCGGTTGTAGCTAGATGGAGGGATGATATCCATCTCACAATTGCAAGTATCGCCGACTTCCAACCGCACGTAACTAGTGGCCTCGTCCCGCCCCCGGCAAATCCGCTAGTAATTAGCCAACCTTGTATTAGATTAACAGATGTTGCTGCCGTAGGCAGGTCTGGAAGGCACCTATCAACATTTGAGATGATGGCTCATCACGCCTTCAACAGGCCCAAAGAAGATGATACAATCTATTGGATTGATGAATGTGTCAGGTATTGCGATGAGATGCTCATAAGTGAATTCGGAATCAACCCAACAGAATTGACCTATGTCGAGAATCCCTGGTCCGGAGGGGGAAATGCAGGCCCGGCTTTGGAGGTTATAGTTGGGGGATTGGAGCTGGCTACACTAGTTTTCATGAACCTGGAGGAGCATGAAGAGGGCGAAGTTGAGATCAAGGGACTCAGATACCGTGAGATGGATCTGCAGATAATTGACACCGGTTACGGGCTAGAGAGATTCTGCTGGGCCGCTGCAGGAACTCCAACGATATATGATGCAATTTATCCAGATTCAGTAAACTGGCTGAAAGAAATGTCCGGATTTGACGATATAGTGAGGGGTCTTGGTCTCTCTGCTAATACTGACTTGTTACTGGGAGAGCTGTCACGATTGGCGGGGATCATGAATATCGATGTCGGAACTGATGTCGATGCACTTTTCTTGAAACTTTCAGAGAGGCTACAAGAATCGGGCCTGAAAGTCTCTATTGAAGAGCTGAAAAGACTTACTGAGCCGTTATCTAGCATCTATGCAATTCCGGACCATATGCACGCAATTTGCAATATGCTGGGCGATGGGTTGGTTCCAAGCAACTCGAAGGCAGGATACTTGGTCAGAATGCTGTCAAGAAGGGTGTGTAGGATGAAGGAAGAGTTGGCACTCGGGGTCTCACTATCTGAACTCGGAACTCATCACATTGAGAAGAATCTAGAATTCACAAATTTCATCCAATCTGAAGATGGTTTAGTGGAGATATTGGAACTGGAGGAAATAAGATATCACGAAATGCTTCGAAAGGGGGAAGCAGCAGTGAAGACGGCCTTTAGAGACCTGCCACTGGAATCCACAGAAGCTCCAGATGAGGCTCTATTCAGACTGTCCGAGGAACGGGGATTGAACCCAGAAATGGCAATTTCTATTGCTAACCAGGCAGGTTGGAAACGAATGTCCGTTAGAGTAGGCTTCGCTGCGGATATGGCATCTAGGAATGCTGAAAGAACCAAG
>CAXEIX010000042.1:0-6736 GCA_963996605.1 uncultured Candidatus Poseidoniales archaeon
GATCCGCATTCCTGCTGAACCGCTCTTCCGATCTTACATTGATGGTGGACATCATGGTAACGAGCATTTGGGCACCGAACTAGCGTTCCTTGTTGCCGAGTATTACATCGACGGTTGGGCAGATGGCGAGAAAGCGATACTAGACATCTTGGCAACAACTGAATTGCATATCCTCATCATGCTGAATGCCGATGGCAATGACTTTGATACTAGGTGGAATGTTAACCAAGTAGATCTGAATAGAAACTACGACCACTACTGGAATACCTGTCCAACGACACAGCCCGGGAGTGCAGCATTCAGTGAGTCAGAAACTCTTGCGAATTCTGTTTACATGAACGAAGTAGTGCCTCATGCGGACCTGTATATCACAATGCACACGGGAGTCTGGATCATGCTCTACCCGTGGGGTAAATGGCCCGAACAGCCATCAGACTGGGAGATGTATCACTCCATCCGTGATGAGGTAAATACCAACATCTCCGAGATCCCGATCCGTAATGCAAACCAAGGCCTCTACCCGAACTGTGGAACTAGTCGCGATTATGGATACGGGGTAATGGGTTACCCAACTTTCACCTTCGAGACCGATGATGAACAATTCCTGCTAGGAACAGTAGAGGCCCTCTCGGATAGATTGAGGGAGGAGCTCGATGTGATGAGATATCTAATTCAGAATGTGTGGTACTGGAGAGCTCGTCTTGTTGTCGATTCCCTAGAGATGGAAGGTGGGAATGTACGTCTGAGCGTATCGAACCTGGGGCACGCGAGTACGTCAAATGCGACGCTGTTATACTTCGAAAATGAGGAAGATTTGTCAGAGTTTTGGTTTCCTGGATCAGACGGGCCAGCCGAATTGACAGGGGAACAAAAGGGAGGGGTTACACAGGTTCAGTTGGGTTCAGACTTCAACTTCTCCACCCCCGGGTACGGCTTCGCAGTCAATGCCACAAATAGCACCGTAACTACCCTCGATTTCAGGAGCGCTACAATATCCAGCAGCGAAGGGGTTTGGGCACTGTACTACCAGAAGAGAGTGGTAGATTCCTCTATGTGGGTCTTCGAAATTGTCAATGATAGCATCGTAGAGGTGGAGGCTGACAACCAGGGACTTCTGCCGGCCCCTTCGATGATACTGGCGCTCATCGCCTTCGCCCTAGCGGCGATAAATGAAAGAAATAGTAGATATGAACTGTAATTTATCTCTTAAGACTACTAATTCTGACTCCAAAGTATGATTCTTCATGGCAATTATTTGTATATTACTACCAAATCGCAGGTTCGACGATAAGATGAATTGGTCCAATAGCGAATTCGATGAAGCCTACGAACAACTGCTGATACCCCTCTTCGAGGGAGTCAGAAGAGCCCCCAACAACGCACTTTCAGGACTCGGTAGGAGCCAGCGGAATCTGGTCAAGGAAGCGATCTCATCCGATGAGTTCGATGGAAAGAAGGGACAGAGGATGGTCATTTGGACTCCTGATTGCAGAGTCATGCTCATCGGCATGGGCGAGAAGAATTCACTGTCCCACCGTCTTGCTCGCAACACTGGAGCGCGAGTCATGGCTTCGCTATCGAAGAAGAAAGGACTCTCGATATGCGTGAGATTCACCTCCGGGTGGACGGGTGAGAGAATGCTTGACTTCGCAGAGGGCATGATGCTGAGGGATTACGAATTCCTCGAGCATCAAGAAATCGATAAAGAGCACATCTCAGACCAATGGTCTGTACAATTCCAAGCGAGTCCGAGACATCAGGAGGCCCTTGGAGAAGGTCTCAGTAGGACCCATTCAATTGCAGGTGGTGTGCATGTTGCACGTGACCTAGGAAATGAGCCGGCCAATGTTCTGTACCCAATGGAGTACGCTCGAAGAGCCGAAGAGTGGGCTGCGGGCAAGGATAATGTCGCAGTAGAAGTCTATGATTGGGATAAGCTGCAGGAACTGGGTATGGGTGGTCTGATAAATGTTGGAAAGGGCAGCGACAGGAAGCCTTGCATGGTTCTGTTCACACTCAATCCAGACGCCGATGAGGGCATCCAGAGGCCTTGCATTGTTGGCAAGGGCATCACATTCGATACAGGTGGAATCTCAATCAAGCCGACTGGAGGGATGTGGGATATGAAATACGATATGTGCGGTGCTGCGACAGTATTCGGATTGATGGAAGCACTGCACGCCACCGGCTATGATCGCAGGGTGAATGGGATCGCCTGTTTGGCTGAGAACATGCCTGGTTCTGGGGCATACCGTCCCGGAGATGTGTTCAAGACATACTCTGGCAAAACCATAGAGGTGTTCAGCACAGATGCTGAGGGACGCAATGTCCTCGCTGACGGATTGTGGAAGGCGGGCGAGTTAGATCCAGAGTATATCGTTGACCTGGCCACTCTGACAGGAGCCATCGTAGTCGCTCTGGGTAACCAGATTACCGGAATGTGGGCCAATGATGATAAAATCAGCAGGAGACTGAAGAAGGCAGCAAAACGCTCCGGAGAGACAGTGTGGAGGATGCCTCTCAATGCCCAGTTCAGGAAGTACATGACAGACTCCGCATTCGCAGACATCCGCAACGGATCGATAGGTGGGCGTGCCGGTTCCTCGAACGCAGCTGCATCATTCTTGGAGTTCTTCGTCCCTCACAGAGGGTTCGACGAAGATTCAGAGAAGATCCCCTGGGTTCACTTGGACATTGCAGGGAGTGCGTGGGGCCCGGGTTCCAAGGCTCGCTCTGAGGGAGTCAATCCCCTCTTCCAGTATGGGACCTCGGGAGTCCACGTTAGGACTCTTCACAGGCTTATCACTGAGGGTTAGTCAGTCTTGGTCCTCGTCATCGGAGTCGACGACCTCGAAGTCTGCGTCCACTACTCCATCGTCATCGCTCTCTTCCTTTTCCTCTGCCATCTCAGCTGCTGCTGCTTCGTAGAGCTTTGTCGAGATCGCGTGCATTGATTGCTCCAGTTCCGACATTTTTGCCTGTATCGCGGCCTCATCGATGTCTTCCAGTGGGATGGGGGTCTCTTCCTTGACGATCAGGGACTCAAGTTCGTCCAACTTCTCAATGACTGGCTTGGTGTCATCCTCGGATAGCTTTTCCTCGTTCTCCTCGATCATCTTCCTGGTCTGGTAGACTACACTATCTGCTGAGTTCCTCATCTCGACCTTGGCCTTTTTCCTCTTGTCCTCATCGGCGAATTTCTCAGCATCCTCTATCTTCTGCTTTATCTCGTCCTCTGAGAGTGAGGTCTGGCTCTCTATCTTGACGGATTGCTCTGTCCCTGTTCCAAGGTCCTTAGCAGAGACATTTACTATGCCATTTGCGTCGATATCGAATGTGACCTCGATCTGAGGGATTCCCCTCGGGGCTGCTGGAATACCCATCAGATGGAACCTCCCTAGGGTAATGTTATCCTTCGCAAACTCCCTCTCACCCTGAAGAACATGGACCTCTACTGCAGGCTGGTTGTCTGCAGCGGTTGAGAAAGTCTCGGACCTCCTTGAAGGGATTGTTGTGTTCCTCTCGATCATAGTAGTAGTTACGCCGCCAAGTGTCTCAATTCCCAATGTAAGGGGTGTGACATCCAGAAGTAGGACGTCAGTAACGCCCTCGTCACCAACGATTATTCCAGCCTGCAGAGCGGCCCCCATTGCAACTGCCTCATCGGGATTTATCCCCTTGAAGGGTGCCTTGCCGACCTCCTTCTCGATCTCCTGCTGAACCGCTGGAATTCTGGTCGAACCCCCGACTAGCAATACCTTGTCCACATCTCCCTTCTTTATGCTGGCATCTTTCATAGCCTGGCGAGTGGGGGACATCGTCCTCTCTACCAATGAGGATGTGAGTTTCTCAAACTTAGAGCGGGTGAGGGGCATGTCCAGATGCTCCGGCTGACCATCCCTCATGGTTATGAACGGGAGGTTGATCTGAGTAGATGGAGTCCCAGAAAGCTCAATCTTCGCCTTCTCTGCTGCTTCACGAATCCTGCTCATAGCCTGGAGATCCTTCTCCAGATCTATTCCAGTAGACTTCTTGAACTCGGAAACAATCCATTCCATTACAGCCTCATCGAAATCGTCACCACCGAGTCTGTTGTCTCCGCTGGTTGCCTTGACCTCGATCTGTGGTTGACCATCGACCTGGTAAATCTCCAAGATGGAGACATCGAATGTCCCTCCGCCCAGATCGTAAACGAGTACGGTCTGATCCTCCTCCTTGTCTACTCCATAGGCTAGTGCTGCGGCGGTTGGTTCGTTGATAATCCGTAGAACCTCCAGTCCTGCAATCCTTCCTGCATCCTTGGTTGCCTGCCTCTGGGAGTCCGAGAAGTATGCCGGGCAAGTCACTACTGCTTGCTTGACCTCTGTGCCCAAGTACTCTTCAGCATCGGCCTTAAGCTTCTGTAGGACAAATGCAGAGACCTCCTGAGGGGAGTAGTCTTCCCCGTCGATGTCCTTATTCCAATCGGTGCCCATTTCCCTCTTTACTGAGATGATCGTACGCTCCGAGTTGGTTACTGCCTGTCTCTTCGCTGTGACTCCTACCAGACGCTCTCCATCCTTCGTGAAGGCAACCACGCTAGGAGTAGTCCGAGAACCCTCGGAGTTGGGTATTACTACCGCCTTGCCCCCTTCTATTGTCGCTACGCAACTGTTTGTCGTTCCTAAGTCAATTCCTATTACTGCAGATCCCATTTTCATTTCTCCTGTTTTTTCCAAACTACTTCAGTTCGAATGTGATGTCGAGGATGCCGTTGTTAATCTCCCAATTGGCGACCCCCGATGATGCGTTTGGGAGTACGAATGTTCGGAACGGTCTGATCTGATTGGTCCTTAGCATCTGTAGAACGACTCCTTCTCCGGTAAGACTCAATTCAAGGTTGTCGGGAGAGATGTCATCGAACTTTGATACGTCGATGGTCACGAACATCTGGTTATTGTTGACGTACACATCCTCCTCTGGGATTGAGTCATCTTTCGATTCATGCTGACTCTCGTCTACATCGACTCTGACCTCAGAGACAGAGGGTTTGATGTGTATATCTACACCCATCTTCTTCAGGAAATCTCCGAGACCCTGGGGCCCGCTAATCATAGACTCGAGGTTCTTCATGAATTCCTCTGGGTCCGAGTTGAGTCCGAGTTTGACTTCACTCATCGAGACCTTCTCGGGATCTATTCCCATTTCCTCGAATTGGCTTCTGACTTGCTTAATCATCGATTTTAGAGTATTTATGTCGACTGGCATCCCCATTTGTTCGAACATCCTGGCCATTTCCTCGATGGCTTCTTCGTCGAAATTGTCCCAATTCTCATCAGTCATACTATCACTAATCAACCTCTAGTTGTATAGTGGGATAGATGGGTGGTATTTGAATGGAACGGATGCCCTTCGAAATTAAAGAGGCTGATTGGGTATGAGCGTATTGAAAAAAGAGGCTTGATTGGGAGGGTACAGATGGTCGAGTCTGATCACGACGTAGCCCTGGAGGATACGGATAGAATCCACGGGAGGACAGCTCTAGTGAACAACGTCAAGGCTGCTTCATCTCTTGCTGGGGCGATTCGTTCAACCCTAGGTCCGAAGGGACTGGACAAAATGCTCGTTGACGGTGATGGGTCGGCCTTGGTTACTAATGATGGCGTGACCGTTCTAGAGAGGGCAAATGTGGAACATCCCACAGCTAGGCTGCTTATCGACGCCTCATCATCGCAGGATAGGGCTGCTAGGGATGGGACCACTACAACTGTCCTGCTTGTTGCAGAGATGCTGCAGAACTCTCTGGAACTAGTGAGAATGGGAGTTCACCCCTCGATTATCGTCAACGGATACTCGATTGCACTGGAGGAGTCAATAAAGGAGGCTGAGAAGGTCTCGAGGGAATCTGATGAAGAGCAAAAGTCTCAGGTTGTTAGGACTTCTCTCCAAGGGAAGGGGGACTCTTCAGTGTGCGGCCTGATTGCAAGCCTAGCGGTCGAGGCTGCAGATGGCCTGGTGGATTTGGAAGGTGGAGACGATCTGGAAAGGATGGTTGTAAAACGTCTCCAGATTAGAGAGGGTAACGTCATGGACTCATCCTTGGTCAATGGACTGATTCTGCTAAAGTCAAGAGTCGATGCAACCAGCCCAGAGAATTCCGATGGAGGGGTTGTTGCAATCATTGACGGCGGTTTGGAACATGCCAAGCTGGAGACTGATGCATCGATCGAGGTAAGCAGCCTCGGAATAATGCAAGAATTCCATGAAAGATCTAGGGAGAACATGCAAAAGCAAGTGATGCACCTCTCATCGCTCGGTGTCGACCTTCTGGTAGTCAGGGACGGGATTGCTGACGAAGCGATAGCTCAACTGACAAAGGCGGGAATCGTGGCATACCGAAGATTCGAGAGGAGCGACATGGACCTATTATCCAGGATAACTGGAGCTAGGCCAGTAAGAAGCGTTAGTACTCTGGGAGATGAAGACCTAGGAACTTATTCGAAGAGGGGGGAAGAGAGAATTTCAGATGTTAAGCACACTCTGATAGAAGGTGACGGCGGGGGGATGACTCTGGCCGTCAGGGGTTCCTCCCCAGCAGTTAGGGAAGAGGCGATCAGGATTTTCGACGATGCCATTGGCGTGGCGCATCGGCTCAACAGCAGACCTGGAGTCCTGCCTGGCGGAGGCGCAATTCAGTCCCATCTTGCAAGGCACCTGAGGTCGTTCTCACAGACGCAGTCGGGTAGAGAGCAACTTG
>CAXEIX010000043.1:0-6687 GCA_963996605.1 uncultured Candidatus Poseidoniales archaeon
GAAACTACAGGGTTACTGCCGTCATCAAGGAAATCAGAAACTAGTTTGATCGAGACTAGGAAAACTGCCATTGAGAGAACCATGACAAGAAGGCCCAGAGGGGTCGGATTCCCCTGATCGAACATCTGGAGCCCTATACCGAGGGAGATTGACTTCTCGTCCATCATCGAAGCGAGTTTGTTCATATTCCTGCGAGTCTCCTTGTTCTTCGGATCGATGGAAAGAGACTTGGTATAATTCTTGTATGCCTTCTGCCAGTGTGACTTCTGGTTCCTCTTGTCAATGAGGCCCAACTCTGTTCCAGCATCTGCTGCCAGAGAGAGAGTCTTGGCCCTCTGAGCCTCGTTGTCTATGCTTCCCCAAGCGGATCTGAGTGCCTGCAGTGCCCCTTCAGGATCATTCTTTTCCTCCAAAAGATCAGAGGCTTCGTCCCAGGCTTTCTGCAGTTCTGCTGGAATTGGCACGGGCTCGCGACAGCCCTCTCATTGAAAACTGCAACGGAAGCGATGGTGTAGCAGATTATTTGATTTTCAGATGGTAACGCATAAGACCCTGAGACTTCGCCGATGCCCTGCTAGCAACCGTATTTGGAAGCACTGGGGACTAAGAAAGCAATGGGAAAAATCGTCAACGATTTCGTAATCAATGTCGCTACAGCAAACGGGACTGGTTCCCAGTCATCCAATCTGATAATACTCCACTCGATGTTTGAAATGGGGATTCCGGTCAGTGGAAAGAATCTCTTCCCAAGTAATATCTCAGGATTGCCCACGTGGTTCATAATCAGAGTTAGCGATCAGGGTTACCAGGCTCCGGGTGATGTCACTAATATCCAAGTTCTGATGAACAAGGACACTTGGATGAAGGACCTAGAGAGTCTTGAACCAGGCACGATAGTAGTCTACAACGAGGATGTCAAACTCCCAGTTGACAGGGAAGACTGCGTCCTGCTAGGGATGCCTATGACTAAGATGGCAAGGAAAATCAATCCCAAACTAGGCAGGCTAATCGCGAACATGTACTATGTTGGAGCAGTCGCCCATCTTCTCAAGATAGACTTGGAGGCTATTGAGAAGGCTGTGAAAGCCCAATTCAAAGGTAAGGAGAAGGCTGTTGAATTGAACATGCAAGCTATATCCGAGGGAATATCCTTTGCAGAGGAGAACTGGGAATTCGAGAGTCAATACTGTGTTGAGAGCAGGGAGAAGAACCCGGACTCTTTCCTCATCGAAGGGAATGAGGCGATCGCTCTTGGATCGATATACGGTGGAATTAGCATGCTATCATGGTATCCGATAACACCTTCTTCCTCCCTGGCGGAGTCGGTAATCGGATGGCTGCCAGAGCTTCGTAGCGATGGAGAAGGAGGGAGCACATGCGCCGTCATTCAGGCTGAAGACGAGCTCGCTGCAGCAGGAATGGTGCTTGGCGCTGGTTGGGCCGGTGGAAGAGGGATGACTTGCACCAGCGGCCCAGGAATTTCTCTAATGTCTGAATTCATAGGTTTGTTCTACTTCTCTGAAGTCCCCGGAGTAATCTGGGATGTGAATAGGGTGGGCCCATCTACGGGATTGCCTACCAGAACACAGCAGGGGGATCTGTCTATGCTCTATGAGGCGAGTCACGGGGACACTCAGCACATCGTACTGATCCCTGGTACGGTGAACGAGTGTTTCGAGTTCGGTTGGAGGGCATTCGATTATGCTGAGAGGTTCCAAACTATGGTATTTGGATTCAACGATCTAGATCTGGGAATGAATCGCTGGGAGACAACCGGATTCCAGTACCCAGATGCACCCATGGACAGGGGGAAGGTCATCAGAAGCCAAGAGGAGATGGATGCCATAGCAAATTATGGGAGATACCGGGATGTGGATGGTGATGGGATACCATTCAGGACATTGCCTGGAAGTGGACTAGATCCAATCCTGTACAGAGGAACCGGTCATGACGAAGATGGGGTTTACTCTGAAGACCCCCAGGTCTATCACGATACCATGGAGAGGCTGAAGAGGAAGATCGATGGTGCGAGGAGCCACCTTCCTGAACCAGTGATTAGGGAGGAGGAGGACAAGGAACTGGGAGTGATTTTCTATGGCTCCATGGAGAATACAATTGTCGAGATTGACGACATCCTAGGAGAGTCGGGGCTTTCGGTTAGCACATGCAGGGTCAGAGCACTTCCACTGCATCCGGAGGTCGAGGAATTCGTTCGGAGGCATGAAAGGACGATTGTACTAGAGATTAATCGTGATGGCCAGCTATTCGGAATCATCCGAAAGGAGTTTCCTGCTGATTTGATACCAAAGATTCACAGAGTCTCCTACAGCGATGGAATGCCACCAAGGGCAAGGGTTTATTCTGAAATGATTCTAAACGTTCTGAATGAGGTGAAGTGATGGTAAGGCTGAATGTGCTAGAGCTCGAGAAATCAGAGTACACCGGCGGGAAGTCATCATTGTGCCCCGGATGCGGGCACGACCAGATTTCGAATAACATAATCCAAGCTGCATGGGAGAATGGGGTCCAGCCAGAGAAGATCGCGAAGATGAGTGGTATCGGATGCTCTTCCAAGACTCCCGCATACTTCCTAGGGAAGAGCCATGGATTCAACACTGTCCATGGAAGGATGCCCTCGGTTACTACTGGTGCTAACGTGGTGAACAAGGATCTGAGCTTCTTGGCGGTATCAGGTGACGGGGATACCGCAAGCATTGGGATAGGGCAGTTCGTCCACTCAATCAGGAGGAACCTGGACATGGTCTACATCGTGGAAAACAATGGAGTCTACGGCCTGACAAAGGGACAGTACAGCGCAACCGTAGAGAAAGGCTCCAAGAAGAAGAAGGGCGTTGCAAACCAACAAGCCCCGATAGATCTCTGCGCGATGGCAATAAACCTAGGATGCAGTTTCGTAGCACGCTCATTCTCAGGAAGCAAGAAGCAGCTGACAGCGCTGATCAGAGCGGCGATGAGCCACAGGGGGATGGCATTCATCGACGTGATATCCCCCTGTGTCACCTTCGCCAACAACGACGAGTCGTACAAATCCTACAACTATGTGAAGGCAAATGACGAGGTTTTGCATATCCTGGACTACATCCCCCACTTCTCGCCGATAGAGGAGGTCGAGGTACCAGAGGGAGAATTCACGGAGGTTAATCTGTTCGATGGGTCGACCTTGAGACTCGAGACCTTGGCAGCAGATCACGATTACACAAATGCTGTATCAGCATTGAGTGCCATCCACGAGTCAGAGAATGCCGAAAGGCATGTTACCGGGCTGCTTTACTACAACGAGAACGTACCAACCGCCACAGATGTCCTTGGACTGAGCGAAACTGCCCTGGTGGATCTATCAGAGGACCTGCTGAGGCCCGACGAGGACAGCCTGGAAAGGGTAAATGCTACTTTCAGATCGTGAGCACACAGTTCTGATTGCTCGGTTTTCTTGAAATATCCGGGCCTTGTCCGTGAAACACCAGTCCCTTAGTGTAGCGGTCCATCATATGGCACTCTGGATGCCATGACCCTGGTTCGAATCCGGGAGGGACTACCACCACAGATTCACTAGACGTACTGGTACAGGAGCTGAGAGACCCAGCTGACCATCATTATGATCATGAACCAGCCCAATGCGAGCTTTGCGATCCTAGTCGGTTCCTTCTTCGGTGGGAAGGGGTCAATTCCTGCTTCAAGTGCCTGGGCGATAATCTCCAGCTCCTCCTCTATCGTCTCTGGGGCCCTCATCATCTCACCTCTGACATATGTGGTTGGATTCTCAATACCAGAATTGTCCGCATGGTACGGAAGAGCATGGGTTGCGAAGGCTAGCATGATTATTCAATCGTTATCGTAGCGAGGTTGAAGCATCGTATCCCCTCGAGGACACATGGACGAATTGCCGGAGGGGGTCACGCTGCCCCCATTCGAGGCACGCTCCCACGTCCGCTCGGCATCCGCGATGCTTAGCAGAGTAGCAGACCACGGGTATGAGGTACTGATGGGCCACAGGAACTCTGAGCTCCCTGCTTTCCCAGACCTCTGGTCATTCCCAGGAGGGGGAGTTAGCAGAGTCGACAGGAAATCTGCAGAAAGCCATCCAGAATGGTTGACTGATGTGGGGGAAAACAGGCTTTCGATATTCACACTCCTCAGGGAGATGTTGGAGGAAGTGGGGATATCTCCCGATGGCGAGGGAAGCTTCGTTGAGGTTGATGATGCGGTTCGGGAGATTGTTTGCAGGGACAAGTCCGGATGGTGCGAGGTAGCAGAGTCAGGCAGGATATCCACTTCTGGTTTCGAATGCCAAGTAATAACAGAGAGGATCACTCCGCCACAGTCCCCAACCAGATTCCACAACCTGTTCTTTCACGTTGCTCTCGGAGACTCGGGGGTGGAGCCTTCATTTCCTCCAGGAAGGAGTGAGTTCGATGAGTTTCGCTGGTGGAGGCCGGAAGAGATCATCGATACGTGGGAGAGGAACGAATTACATATCCCACCACCTATTCTCACAATTTTCAGGGACTTGGTAGAACTAATGGGGGAAATGGACCTGGTTTCTGCCTGTGCGAAGATGGCAAAAGACCCCCCGTCAGGGCCTCATAGATTCGAGTATGGACCTGGGGTGGAGTGTATCCTGATACCTACGAATACTCTGCCTCCGTCCACACACACAAACTGCTTCATCCTCGGTGAGAGGGGCGGTGATAGGGTGATTGTCGATCCAGCTATCATGGACCAAGAGGGATACGAGTTGCTGCGCCTGAAGGTCGAGGAGATCCATGCGGACGGAAGCGATGTCGTTGCCACGATTTTCACCCATCGACACCAGGACCACCTTGGTGATCTGCGGATGATCGAGGAAATCTACCATGCCCCCGTTTGGGCGAGCCGCGAGACTCTGGAGGCCCTTCCAGGAGCAGGTCAAAGCAGGATACTGGATGAGGGGGAAGTCATTGAAATCAGAGGTCCCAGCGGGATTTCCAATTGGGAGGTGCTGGAGACTCCAGGGCACTGCCCAGGGCAGATATGCCTGGTAGGCGAGCCAGGGGTAGTGTCCGCAGACAACTGCACCATGGTAGGGACCATCCTGGTTCCCTCCAACGACGGGGACATGGGTGCGTACATCGAGGGCCTGGAGAGGCTCCGGGGAGTTTCGGCTCACACCCTTTTCCCTGGCCACGGACCACTCATCGCGAATCCAGAGCGGATCCTGAGCCAGTACATCGAACACAGGAAGTCCCGTCACGAGAGGGTCTTCGAAGCAGTCGAGTCCGGGGCCAGCACGGTCTCCGAAATTTCGGACATCGCGTACTCTGACACTCCGGATGCCCATCCGATGCTAGCTAGGGACCAGGCTCTCTCACATCTCAAAATGCTAGTTCATTCCGGAAGATTGAGTTTTTCCGAAGACCGTTACGTTGTCGAATAAAAACGTGTGAACGTTCAAAACGAAGCCCGTCATGCTGGAAACGGTACAGATGGCTAGCAAGGATCAATGGTGGCAAGACGATGAAGATGAGGAGTCAAAGTCCGTTGAAGAAATGATCGAAGAGTCCGAGAAGGAGCGAATCAGGCGTGAGAGGGAGATGGCTGAGGCCAAGCACGAGTTGGATATGGCCAATCTCAAGCAGAGGTCGAGCGGACTCAACCCACAGTTATCGTCTACAAGTGTATCGTCAGCGGAAGTAATAGTCAAAGTAGCATCAAATGGGGCCTACTACACAAGGGGGACTGTAAATGGAAGAAAAGTCAAACTCTTGGTAGACACTGGTGCTAGCTATTGCGCAATGAGTACGGAGACTGGCAATTGGATTGGAGGGACCCGGGGGGAGAGTTACATATCATCGACAGCCAATGGCAAGGCCAAGTTCTACAAAATGGTAATCGATGAGATCAGGGTAGGAGATATCGTTGTTAGGAACGTAATGGGTTCTACTGGAGATGGAGTGGACGAGGACTTGGACTTTGTCGTCCTTGGAAATTCATTTCTAAATGAGATTGAGATGGAAATGGATGATGGTGTAATCACCCTGCGCCAAGAAGCATCCGAGCGAGTAATCCAAGAAGGGAAAGTACCCAATAATGTACCCAATGGCCGCCTCGGAGATGGTGTTTTCGGACTTTGGTGGCTATCTAAGGGAGAGGCGTTGGCGATTGGAATGGCAGCGATGATCACCATTTTCTTCTTCGGAATGGGGGCGCTCGTGATCGACAGTGAGGCGGTGTACAACACAACCAGCGGCGTCGTCCTAGAGGAAACCAGTTGGTTCGAAGAGAGTTTCGAATACGAGAGTTGCTTGTATGATGAAGAGTGGGACGAATACTACGACTGCTACTGGGAGGTAGGATACGAGTGCAGTGCGAATGTGAAATACTTCTTCGACGTAAACGGCACCGAGTTTAGATCACAAGATGGTCTTTTCTTGGGAGAATGGGATGATCCCTGCCGAGAATACGTCATGAACGTAGAGCTGCCTGTGGGTAGCGCAGTTACCGTATGGTATAATCCTGAAAACCCCGAAGACAGCATGCTAGAGCCACCTAGTGATGGAGGATGGGTCATATTCTTCTGCTGTGGGCCTTTTTTCCTACTCATCTTAGTTGTCACCTTGGTAAACGCAAGATTCAGTAACGGGCCTAAAACAGGCTGGGGAAGCGATTGGGGTATTGAATTTAATTCTG
>CAXEIX010000044.1:0-6575 GCA_963996605.1 uncultured Candidatus Poseidoniales archaeon
ACGAGCCGGAGCCCGAGCAGGAAGACTCGCCACCACCACCGCCGATCGGATTCTCAGGGGAACTGGAACCGGTCGTTGACGACTTTTCTTCTATCGATTCATTGGCCGATTCGCTATCATTATTGGAAGAAGATTTCAATGAAGAGAGGGGCATTAATGATGCAGAGAAAACCCATACTTTCCAAGATCAAGCCCAATCTGAAAAATTAACATGGCCCGATGAGGGTGAGCAAGAATCGATAGACGCCTCGGAAATGGCACAAGCAATCAATGCCTTCGGACTAGTGAAAGAATCAGAATTCGATCAACAAGACCCCATTAATCAATCTAAACCATCGCCGTTTCTCAGGACTTCATCCGAAGTCGACTCAATACCAGGGGACAAACTTCATGCAACTCTAAGTGAAACTGAGACCTCAGTGCTGAATCCCGATGGGACGATTAGAAAGCAGATAATTGAAGGGGAGTTGATACTCAGGAACTCGAGTAAGAAGCATCGTGCATGGGATATTGAGGTTCATCTCGAATCCATAGAATCGACTGATTTCGGAGAGAAGGTTTCTTCCGTAAAGGAACTCGACCCAAAAGAGGAGACGGCAATCCCCTATACCGCTTCAGGAACACGAATGCTCGTCCTGAAAGAATCCATAGACACGGACAGTTCACGTAATGAAGAATCCAGTCTGTCACTGGTTTACTCAAATTCCCCCCAGGAAGTTGATATCCATATCGAGATAGAGAATGTTTCACCGTCCCCGTTGTATGATGTCGAGGTAAAGAGGACCATCCCGGAATCCTTCATTCTTCCAGACGATAGTGTTTACAGTATAGAAAAGGACTCTGTCGTATGGGATATAGGTAGGATGAATGTCGGGGAAAAAAGGAACCTGTCAATTTCAGCCAAGATAAATACCGAATCAATTGAGAAGATTAACGCAGGAGTGACATCAGCTACCTATTCTTCCGAAGCGACCGTCTCAAGAGCCAGATTCGACAGGGTTAGCGGATCGGGACGACAGTTCTCTTATGTCAATGCCGAAGAAGATGACAGGCCCGGCGTTTGGCATTGTACCTGCATTTTTGAAAACAAGTCTTCCTTCGTCGTCTCTCTTTCTGGGGCTACAGTCAGACTCGTAGGGAGGGATGAACCGATCCTTGATGTTTCAGATATCAGGCAAGATGTCCCTCCCGAGGGAAAATGGGATTCAATGGTTAAACGCGTGGAATCTGATGATCAACCAAGTTTCACTCAAGAGATTAGGTTCTCAATTCTCCCTAGGGTCTCCGTTCAGTCTTCTGGGACAATTGAATTGAAGGAGCAGCAACTAACTGTCTTGGATGCCATTCTTCAGAAGAGATTCGATAAGTCTAGGATAAAGTCTTACATTTCATCCAGTATTGAAACAGTAATCACTCTCGAGAATAATGGAACCTCTGAAATCAATGTCCTCCGCGTTCTTGACGATATTCCTGGAATTTTTGAAACTCCATCTGTTGACGATATTTCAGTAGAGATTGAGGGGACAGAACTCAATGGGGAACAATATCGAATAGACGTAGTGAATGGAACCCAACTAGAGGACAAGCACGTATCCCCGGATGGAGATGGCCACAGTCTTAGAATGACGATAGGAACCTCTGCACCTCTTGGACTTCAACCCGGGAAAGCAGTGGTAATTCGATACCCTCTGACTGCACCCGACCCGTCTCCAAGGAATCAATTACTGGTCGCCCCAATCAAAGTCGATTTCAGTTCCGAGAGGTTTGGTCCCGTTGCAACTAGGATGGTCGAGAGGCCACCCATGATCTCCGTAGTGCACAAGAGAAGGAATATCAGCACAGGGAAGGAAGTTTTCCCGGGAGGAAAGCCCGGGCAATATGAGATAATGCTAATGTTTCACAATAGCTCCGATAGCGCTCTCGATGATCTAGCACTTCACGACATTGTCCCAGGGACATTCACAATTGAGGAATCAATTGTGAGATCCGACAAGGAAGGAGAAAGAGAAGCATCGATCACAAAGGAGTCCGCTCGAGATGGAACTCAGGTTACATGGGCAATCGGCAGGATCCTACAAGGGGAGAGGATAGAAGTCCTGTACACCATACAAGGAGACCCGGAAGCAGAGTACAAGGTTTCTGATGCTCAGGACTTCCACGGCGCAACATTCGGTGAAGAGGTTGACGAAGAACCAAATGTCCCCCAGTGGCTGGATAAAGATGTAGAAAACACAACGATTCCTTCGAAGGAAACAATCGAGGAGACTCCAGAAGAAACAGAGCAGTTAACGGTTAGCGACCCAATACAAGAAGAAGGAGTGGCGGACAAAGAGGAAGATGACCTCGAAAATGACAAGCAAGAAATCGTGAAATTGGATGTCGAGGGAGATGAAGGCAACCCACGCCTATGTCCCGCTTGTGGCTTCCAAGTCGATATGGGATCTTCGATATGCGTAGTCTGCGGAAACACCCTTTCCTGAAGGCGATTTATTCGCCCTTATCTACCGAAGTGTTATTCTCGTTCCTTTATGCCGAAGTAACATGGCTCCAGCGCAGGCAGGAGGTGATGCCCAGGCCGATGCTATGGCATCGATGATGCTGCCCATGATGCTGCTACTTGGGATGATGGTCATGCTGATGTTCTATCCCGGCCTGAGGGTCGGCCTCTCAGATGCAGCAGGTTCCGTACTAGAACCAATGCTGCCCTTCCATCAGACGTATTTCGTCCCTACGGTCTTCATTGTTGGATCATCCATCATGGTAGTAAACACGATAATTCGTTCCTTCTTCATGGATCCTCTACAACAAGCCCACTTCTCTCATAGAAGTAGGCAAATCGGCAAGCAGTTGAGGGAGGCTAGGATGGCGAGAGATACCGCAATGGCAGACAAGATGCAGACCATCCAGATGGAAATGATGCCGGAGCAGATGAAGATGCAATCTTCGATGATGAAACCCATGGTCTTCACCATGGTCTTCATTATTGCAATATTTAGCTGGATGGCTAGCTCTGTTGAGTCTTTCAGAGTCGGATTTGTGAGTCTGCCTTGGGATCCAATGTGGAGTTTCAATGCTAGAGTGCTGTGGATATTTCCCGCATGGATAGCCGCTTACATTGCAATGAGCGCCCCTCTAGGGAGAATTATCGATCGACACATCAAGATAGTTCGTTACTCCAGGCACCCCCTTGTTTTATCTGGCGACTCAATTCCAGAGCCCCTTCTGTATATGCTGGACGATGACAAGAGTACTTCGAGCGCATCTTCCACTGTGAGGAGGTCCCAGAGAAGGGCAGGCCCGAGAAAAACCGGAATCCAATCCAAGAATAATCCACAAAGTCGATCGGGGAACAAACATGCAGCCCCTCCGAGAGAGGGAGTAACTTGCAACATTTGCAAATCGGATCTGATTTCAAGGACTCCAAAAGGACTCCTTAGGTGCGACGTTTGCAGAAGCGAGTGGAGATGAGACTTTGCTCAAGGTCACGATCAGCGGCCCTCCCGGCAGTGGGACTTCGACACTAGTGTCGAGAATAGCATCTTCTCGCGGTTGGTCATCATTGAATGGCGGGGATGTTTTCAGAGAGGAAGCCAGAACTAGGGGTCTAACGGTGGAGCAATTGAGTTCTGATGCCAAGGAAGACCTGGATGTAGACAGATCATTGGACTCTCTCCTTCAGCAGAGGATGTCATCACACGACTCACCTGAAATCATAGAGAGCCGACTTAGTGGTTGGTGGGCGTACAAGAACAGCCTCAATTGCCTAAGGGTGTGGGTCAATGTCTCAGAGCAAGAAAGGGCAAAAAGGATTCAGAAGAGGGAGGGAGGGGACTTTGGTGACTGCTTGAGGAAGTCACAAAATAGGCAGAGAGACGATATGGAGAGGTACTCTATCCTGTATGGCATCAATCTAGATGACATGTCCCCGTACAATTTGGTTGTCGACGCCGATGAAAAGGATGAGATGGAAGTATTTCAGGCAGTTGACTCTGAACTTGGTTGGTGATTCAATGAAGGGACAAGGGGACTGGATAGTGGATGATTCTGCGAAAACAAATCATGCATTTGGGTGCTTGCCCAATGATCGACCACTGGAAGAACTTCTGGAGTGCGGGATTATTCTGGTCGACAAGCCATCCGGGCCATCCAGCCACCAACTAGCGGCATGGGCTCGCTCAATGCTGGGGATAAATAGGATCGGGCATGGCGGAACACTCGATCCATTCGCAACAGGTCTTCTGACACTATTGTGCGGCAGGTCAACAAAGGTCACCGGAGAACTGCTGAAGAAACCCAAGAGATATGTCGCAGTTATCAGATTCAGGCGACCCTTCCAGAATGAAGAATTGCACGAACTAGTTTCGCAGATGCAGGGCGAGATATACAACGTCCCCCCAAAGGAGTCAGCAGTGAAGGTTCAGGTCAGGACAAGGGAGCTGACAAAATCAGAACTGACGCAGACAGAAGAAGGCGACAGAGTCCACCTCCTATCCATCGATTGCGAAGCCGGAACCTACATCAGAACACTGATTCGCGACTTGGGACTTCTATCGAACAATGAGTGCGAATTGCTGGAACTTCATCGC
Source organism: uncultured Candidatus Poseidoniales archaeon (assembly GCA_963996605.1). Lineage (GTDB taxonomy): Archaea > Thermoplasmatota > Poseidoniia > Poseidoniales > Thalassarchaeaceae > UBA36. Next base: position 4,587 of record CAXEIX010000044.1, read on the forward strand.
TCCAGCAGTGGCTCCCTTCAAGATCAAATGGCATGCACTATGCAACAACTTGCCGATGCCGTATTCCTTTGGAAAGAGCACGATGACCCCAGGGGGATATTGCGACTTCTTTCACCAGTGGAGGAGATACTCGATGACATCCCGAAAATTATAATCAAGGACGGAGCAGTAGCTGCCCTTTCACACGGTGCCCCCCTTGCTAGGCCTGGGATAGTTTCGATTCCTAAGGGATTACCTACTGGGACAACCGTCCTCCTCTCGAGCCTCAAGGGAGAGGCAGTAGCCATTGCAGAGATATCTGTTGACTCAGATGAAATGCCTGGGATGAAGAATGGCCAAGTAGCCACTCCAAGGACCGTAATAATGCAACCTGGAACCTATCCGCAGACTTGGTCGAAGGAGTAAATTCTGCTAAGCAGACTCATGCTCTTCGTATACCCACTCGTCCGTTTCCAGCCTTATTTTCAATACCATCATTTTCACACACACCACCGCCTTTGCAGCCTAAGCCACTAGTGCGGTAGTTTGTTTTCGCTTTCATTCAAGGTATAATGATTCCCTAATCTGTTCTGATTATCGGCCAAACGTCGGCCAATTCTCGCTAAAAGCCAGCTATTTTCTTCGTTCGAATTCCTTCCTCAGTGTCTTCGGCCCCAATTGAAATGCGGCTAGTGAAATCGCAACTATCAGAAGTGAAATTATGGCTATAGTCGAACTTCCGCCACCACTTCCAGTGCCACCACTGGGGGTTTCTACGGATATTTCGGTTCCGAGAAGGTTATTCCCCTCTACCTTTTCATCGATTGTGTTGGTCCCATCGACCTCCATCAAGAAAGACACAACTCCCGAAGTTTCCATCAATTGGAAATCACAAATCGCCATTTTTAGATCTCCTGGTCCCAATTCAGCAATCGTCCCGGTCCCAATCAGTATGCCATCAATCCGGCAGTAGAAGGTGACATTCTCAGCTGCTCCCCTGCCCTGATTGCGGATGAATCCAATTAATTCAATTACATCTCCTTCCGATAGTGTCTGAGACTCTTCGCCCCCGACCCTAATCTCCAACGACTCGACCAGTAAATCTGGCTTTGAGGTGACGAAGATTGTGATTTCTCTAGAGACTTCAGATGCCCCGTCACTAACTGAGATTGTTAGATCATGCTCGCCTACTTCCACCGGTTCGACCAATATTGACCCATTCTCTACTATTGTTGCCCAGGTCCTACTTGTAGTTACGGCAAGTGGGGAAGAATCTGGATCGAAGAAATCTGGTATTATCTCGTAAGACTCGCCTAACTCGATGTAGAGATAACCTGGGAGATGAACAATCTCTGGCGGATCATTTACGGGATTAATTTCGACAGCAAACGTCCCTTTCCAAGAGTTGCCCGACTCATCGTAAACAGTGACGTCAACGTCTACAGAACCGCTCGCTTCATCTTCAGGCTCTATGATCAACAAGCCACCAGAACCTGAAGCCTTTAGCAATCCCACATCCGAACTCAACGCACTCACGGTCAAGTCCTGAGGGTCGGTAATGTCATCTGAGCAGATAGGCGGCAATGAGATTATTTCTCCACCACCATCCTCGATGAGGGTAATATCACCAATTTCCTCGCATGATGGGTCCCTATCCCATTCTATGGAGAATCCTCCCGAGATGGACATAGAATCAATGTGGACAACGGTGCTCTCGGCGGTCCCATTGGATGACCACTGGAATCTCGCAGCCACCCCTACCTCCAGGGTACCACCCTCCTCTGGCAGTGCATGCCCAATTGGGATAGAAATAAAGAACTCTCCTGCATCCATTTCCTCGGTATGGGCTAGAAAATCACCTACTGCAAATCTGATTTTACTGGACTCATCGGAGAGTCCAGATAAACCACCGGAAATCCATCCGGTGACGGTTAGGTGGGGGTCATTGATGTCCACTCTTGCACCATGGATGCAACCGTCTTGCAATTCTATTCGGAAATTTTGTCCATG
>CAXEIX010000045.1:0-6572 GCA_963996605.1 uncultured Candidatus Poseidoniales archaeon
CTGCAACGGGACCGGCTGTGGGGACTACCATGAAACTACACGAGTTCGTCGTCCGCCGGCTCTTGCTTCTCATCCCCGTTATGATTGGGGTTGCGGTTTTCACCTTCGCAGTGGCGCAGATTATCCCTGGCGACCCAGCCGCCCTCCAATGCGGGGACAAATGCGGACTCATTGTCGGTTACACCGAGGAAGGGGATCCAATCACGGCACACCAAGCTAACCGCGAGAGGCTGAGGTTGGATGATCCAGTCAGCCTGCAGTTCGAGAGATACATTACCGACCTAGTCAACGGGGATTGGGGAGAGTCGCAGAAAAACGGCCGACCCGTCCTTGACATAATCAAGACCTCCGCACCGGTAACGCTCGAGATGGCCTTCTTCTCGCTTATGATAGCATATCCACTGGGTATCTTCCTGGGTATAATCAGCGCCGTGAGGCAGGACAGGATGTTCGACCACGTCTCTCGCTTCTTCGCAATCGCATTCGTCAGCCTCCCCATATTCTGGTTCGCCATGCTCCTGCAGCTCTACTTCGCAACAGGGCCCGAAGTCGGAGGGATATGCGACCCGATATTCGGTACCGAAGGAGGATGCTTCCCTATTTTCGACAGGCATGATCAGAGCTACACATACCCCGTTGACGGATATCACTGGTTCTACCCAGAATCAGGCACTGGATTCCACCTGCTCGATAGCTGGTTCGTGACTGATTCTAAGCTACAAGAATTGCCCTCGGAGTACGATACCAATCGCGAGTTGTTCATGGATACACTGACTCATCTGGTACTGCCCTGTGCTGCTCTGGGAATCGCATCATCAGGCTCGCTGCTCAGGTACATGCGTGCCAGCCTACTGGAGGTGCTCCACGAGGATTACGTCAGGACTGCTAGGGCAAAGGGGCTCTCGGAGTTCCGAGTCGTAGTGGTACACGCATGCAGGAATGCCATGGTGCCCATAGTAACCATCCTAGGATTCTCCATAGGGGGTGCGATTGGAGGGGCGGTTCTGACCGAGTCAGTTTTCGGTATCCACGGGATGGGGACAGTTGCAGTCTTGGGAATACTGCAACTGGAATATCAAATCGTAATGGGGGTAACCTTGCTTACTTCTGTGATTTTCCTGCTGTCTAATCTGATAGTGGACATCGCATATGCAATTGTAGATCCAAGGGTGAGGCTAGAATGAGAGACTGGGAAGAAGGACGAAAAGACCGGGAAGAGAGTCGGAAGCGACTCTTGGAATCGTTGTCCATGTCCATTGGAAACCTCGGTCGAGGGTGGAAGATCTATCGTCGCTCACTACTGGCCATACTCGGTCTAGTGATGGTTTTGTCAGTCTCTCTGGTTGCCATCTTCGCCGATGAGATAGCAGTCCAGCACCCATACAGGAATCTGACTGATACCGAGGACAAATGGTCGAATAACCCCGACCAACAAGAAGCGCCTCCGTTCTCCGAGGAGTGCTCCCTGCGTGCTCAGAAGATCACTACAAACCCGAACTCCCCGCTATTCTCTGAGACCGTCGTAGCAGAGTCAGGAAACAAGGTAAGGGACTCGATCGCATTAGGATACTACACCGACGTACTTAGCGTGACTGAGATCATCAAAATCGAGAGCATCTCACCCCCTGGCTACGACCAAGACATATCACTAATCACTGTCGATCCGAATAACTCCTCCATCTTCGTCCTATCACCAGAACTGTACGGGAACTCCTCGTACTACGCAGGCGTTTGGATCACATACCTGTACGATAACGATGAGATGGGACACTGGTGGATGCCGGAAGGATATGACACGTGCATCTTCGGAACTAACAAAGAGGGTCATGACGTATTCAGCAAGGTGGTATATGGGGCCCGAGTATCCCTAACCATCGGCATCACTGTGGCCACTCTAACTGTCACCATCGGTACCATCGTCGGGAGCATCAGCGGCTACTACGGAGGTAGGGTCGACGAGGTTATAATGAGGATATGCGATGTCTTCTTCGCAATCCCAGGACTAATCCTAGCGATGGCTTTCGTGGCTGCAATGAGATCGGTCTCAAGCCTCACCTTGCCCGTTTGGCTGGGAGCCCTCCTCCCAGTCCTAATGTTGGCCTACTTCCTTAATGCCCACCTCTCCACCACTGTTCTGACTGGGAACGATAAGTACAGCGACCAAGCTATGGGGATGCTGATGAAGAATAGGTCCCTTCTGGTTACCTTATTGGCCTTCTTTTTCTTCGTTGGATGGCTACCTGCAATCGCCTGGCCCGACTTCTTCGGAGTCTCTCAAAGCAGGGTCTGGCGCCTAACTTCCTCCTTGGTTGTAGTCGTTATTCTAGCTTCAATAATTCTAGCAGATAGGAAGTTCGTGCAGAAAAATAGCATGGAGGGGGCTCTAGGGAGGCTAGGATCATCATTCGACTTGACCAATCCATGGAGGTACCTAAACTTCAGGACCGTCACCGTCTTCCTATCCATGGCCATACTGTTCAAACTATCCGGAAACGAGGGCTCCGAAATCATCCTCATCAAGGACTTCGACAAACTTTGGCAGGTGCAGTTCGCTCTGATTTTCACTGGCTGGCCCGGTTACGCTAGGCTGATTCGCGGACAGGTACTATACGTCAAGGAGATGGCTTTCGTCGAGGCAGCCAAGAGTGTAGGGGCACCCCCAAGCAGAATCATGTTCAGACATATTCTACCCAATGCTTGGGCACCGCTTCTGGTTGCCTTCACCCTGGATATTGGCGGGACCATCCTGTCTGCATCCGGACTATCCTTCCTCGGCTTGGGGGCAGCACCGTATACGGCAGAGTGGGGGCTGATGATATCCGAGAGCCGAGTCGCATTCCAACGAGCCCCTCACATGATGCTATATCCAGGCTTAGCGATAGCCGTCACGGTGCTTGGATTCAATCTACTCGGTGACGGCATTAGGGACGTGGTTGACCCGAAGAACAGGAGGTAATTGGATGACTAGAGAAGTACTTGAAATCGAGGGACTAAGGGTCCACTTCGACACTCTAGACGGTCCTGTTGAGGCCCTAAACTCAGTCGATCTGAAGGTCGATGAAGGGCAGATAATGGGTCTAGTCGGCGAGTCTGGGTGTGGAAAGACAGTCACCTCACTGGTGTCCATAGGACTCGCAACCTGCGAGGTAGACGAAGGGAGTGTCAGATACCAAGGCGAAGAACTCCTCTTCAGAGACACTTCATCAAAAATAAAGATCCAAAAAATTTCGGAGAAAATAACAGCATTTGGAGTCATGGCCGCTATATTTTCATTCTTCGCAACTATCCTAGTGGAGCCCAATTTCTTCAGCTCCCTGTTCTTGTTTTTCTTAGCCATCACGAGTACTTCATGGCTAGTGGGATTCTCGGCAAAGGTAGAATCACGCAAGCACCAGAGATACATGCGGTGGGTCCGAGGGAATGAGATAAGCATGATATTCCAAGAGCCAATGTCTGCCCTAAATCCCCTATACAAGGTGTCGAAGCAGATTTCTGAAGTTATGAGGGAGCACGATCGCCTAGTGGAAGCGGAAACCCCCAGAATCGAGAGAATTGGGAGTGCCTTACTCAGCCCATTCTCAATGGTTAGCGGAGCCTTCTCCGCAAAACCGCGTCAGTCGTCAGTAGTATTGGCATCACTCTTGTTCATCTTCGCAGCACAGCTATCTGGTTCGAAGGACCAGATTCTCGACGTATTCTCGGCTCCGATCTATCTCTTCGCAGACCTGTCAAGCTGGCTCTTGGCCTTCGGGACCGCGTTAGCCGGTTTCGAATTGACCAGCCTGTTTGGTGACGCCATCAGTTTGACACTCGCTCTGGCAATATTGTTCATGGAACACATCTTCATTGTCGGCGGAATGGGCGCAATTTACGGATATGGAAAGGTCTCAGAGGACTCTCCATTCTCCGACATATCATTGTACATACCTCATGTGATAGCTACTTACTTGGCAGTCTTCCTGATGATTTGGATGCCGCTATCCGGACTATCTGCGATTCTGGTGATATGCGCACTTCTCGCTCTCCCGTTCATCATATGGTCCGACTTCCTCAGGCTGGATCCCGCACACATTAGACAGGTCGAGGGTATCCTGGATGATGTCAGGATACCCGACCCCAAGTCCGTCGCCAATATGTATCCGCACGAACTCTCAGGAGGTATGAGGCAGAGGGTTATGATTGGGATGATGATGGCATGCGAGCCCAAGCTACTGATTGCCGACGAACCCACCACTGCTCTTGACGTGACGATTCAGGCTCAGATACTCAACCTAATGAAGGCACTCCGAGATGAGAAGGGCACTGCAATCCTACTGATTACTCATGATCTCGGGGTGATTGCAGAGATGTGCGATGACGTAACGGTGATGTACGCAGGAAGAGTAGTTGAGAGGGCCTCTGTAAGGGAGATCTTCTCCAACCCATTACATGCTTACACTAGAGGCCTAATAGCCTGTACACCCAGCCTCGAGTCGGAAAGGGGGTCAGTCCTTCCAGCAATACCGGGACAGGTGGCGAATCCCTCGGATTTCGTTCCCGGTTGCCGTTTCTGCCAGAGAATGGATAGGGAGGGGGAGACTCTGATCACTCGCCCCGAATTCATGGAAGTAAGCGATGGGCACTGGGTCGAGAACTGCCCCATTTGCCTAGACGAGTCACAGGACAGGTGGGTGTGATATGTCTGAGAAGCCACTAATCGAAATAAGAGGGATGAGGAAGTGGTTCCCGATAAAGGAAGGAATGCTATCATCCGTAAGAAGCTACGTCCGGGCAGTAGACGGGGTTAATCTGGAAATAAATCGGGGAGAGACTCTCGGAGTGGTAGGAGAATCAGGCTGCGGCAAGACCACATTGGGTCGAGTCCTGATGGGCCTCATACCAATCACCGAGGGATCCGTGATCTATTCCGGATCAGACATCCGTGAGATCCCAAACAAGGAGATAAGGAGAAAGATGCAGATAGTTTTCCAGGATCCAGGAGGATCGATGAACCCAAGGATATCAGTTCGATCTATTGTTGGTGAGCCCCTGCAGGTCAATGGGATATGCGAAGGAGTGGAACTGACTCGAAAGGTCGAGGGGCTCCTAGAATCCGTGGGTCTGAAGCCCGAACACATGACTCGATTCCCCCACGAGTTCTCTGGTGGCCAAAAGCAGAGGATTGCTCTTGCAAGGGCACTCTCCCTCGATCCAGAGTTCATCCTTCTGGACGAACCCACCAGCGCCCTCGACGTCTCGGTCCAAGCCCAGGTTCTCAACCTGCTTGAGAAGATTCAGAAAGAGCGGGGACTAACATTCGTCTTCATCTCCCACGACCTCGCTGTAGTCAGGCACATCTCTGATCGCATCGCTGTGATGTACCTGGGTAAGGTCGTCGAATTAGCCGATTCTGATGAGATCTACCGCAACCCCCTCCACGCATATACGAAGGCCCTGATCTCCGCAATCCCCAGTCCTGACCCAGATGCGAGGAGCAACCAGCCACCCGTCGAAGGAGACGTCCCCTCGCCAGTAGATCCCCCTCCTGGCTGTGCCTTCGGCCACCGCCTCCAGCACCCTGACTGGGAGAAGAGTACGAAGATGGACCTGTCCTTGAGGGAAGTTTCCCCAGGCCATTGGGTGCAGCCTTGTCCCTGCTGCACGGATGAATATGACGAGGATCGGGGGAATCCCTCTGAGCAGGTGGTTGCCGATGGTGGGAATGATTCCACGGATGCACCCGAGTGGGTAAGAGGGGAATGAATGCCGAGTAGCACCGACAGTCCCGATGATGCCCCCAAGTCCCCCCCATTCTACGACCGTAGGGAAGAGGCAGAGTCTTCCTTCTGGCGACTGAAGAAGGCCTCCGACTCCTCACGGGAGGACCGTGTTAAGTCAGTCTTGGCCCAGGAGGAGGAGAGCCTTCTAGCCACCTTCGGGAGGGTTGCCTACATCTCTGTATGCATTTTGTTCGACGGGCTCATCCTCACAGAAATTCCCGTAAGGATGGGTAAGACCGCTTTCTCTTGGATGCTATTTCTGATTGTACTATGGGCAGCAATCAGAATTCAGAGGCAAATATACGACAATCGATTCGCGACAGACATTAGTCAGATTGACTTCGATCGGTCCCGATAGGGAAAAGATCAGAATCAACCCTCTCGAATCTCCTGAATGAGGGGACGACCAATCCGGCCATTGTTGTTAGTACCATGAAAGAGACTGCAACTGAGAATGTCGTGAGGACGTTGGTCTCCTCAATCATCCAACCACCCATGAGCGGGGCTAGGGGGATGAAAATCAGGGAACCTATCGCATCAAGGGAGTTAACTCGTCCCCTTAGGTGCTGGTCGACGCTATCGGACATCGTGGTCCGCCATATTACCCCAAGAGTACCGCCAAGCACACCTTCCAGAAGTACGAAAACAAGAATCAACAGGAAAGGGATTGGCATTGCCCACATCAGCATGCACCATGCTATCCCCCCAATTAGTACATAGAAAACCAAGCCTCTAATTTCCTTGGGAACTGGCCTTATCCCGCCGATGACGGACCCGACCATCGCACCACTCGCTCCCACTGCCCCAAAGACT
>CAXEIX010000046.1:0-6568 GCA_963996605.1 uncultured Candidatus Poseidoniales archaeon
CATTGGGACTCCGGCAATGGGGGCCGATTAGAAGGTTGCTTCGGACAACTCGATGTCGAAGGGGCCTCCGGAGCTGGCAATGGATGCCAGTCGGTCCGGGCCGACGCCGACGCTGACCACCGGGACCCCTGATATCTCCTCTATCCTGGTTAGGTATGCCCTGATCGAACCCGGTAGCGAGTCAATCCCCCCGCCGTTCCTCGATTCCTCGGCGATCTGGATCCACTCTTCCTCCTCCATGGCCGGGAAGCCGGGATGGGACTCGTAGACTGGTTTGCACCTGCTTAGTTCCTCGGAGGAGGATGGCAGGTGCGAAATCACCTGGCCGTCTAGTTCGTACGAGGTGCATATCTTCAACTCGTCCAGTCCCCCCAGGACGTCCAGCTTGGTCACCACAAGGCCCGTGTAGCCATTGAGCCTCTGGCTCTCGTTCAATGCCACTGCGTCGAGCCAGCCCGTCCTACGAGGGCGGCCCGTGGTAGTCCCGAACTCGTGTCCGACGACGGACATCTGCTTACCTGGGCCCTCTTCGAGGGAGAGTTCGGTCGGGAACGGCCCGTTCCCCACGCGTGTGGTATAGGCCTTGGTGATGCCATAGCACTGTTCGATGTGACCCGGGTGTATGCCCGCACCGTGCGTCGCATTGGCCCTGCAAGTGATCGAGGACGTTACGAATGGGTATGTCCCCTGGTCGATGTCCAGCATTGCCCCCTGGGCTCCCTCCAGTAGGACTTGCTCCCCCTTGGCAAGGGAAGCGTCGAGCATGGGGCCGGTCGCACGGATGGCGTTTGAGAACCTCTCGTGGATCCAGTTTAGTTCGGAGCCGAGTTGCTCGGGATCGATTCGATCGTCGACCCCGACTGTGGCGAGTTGGTCGTTCATCCTCCTTGCCATTTCGCCTATCTCCGAGTCTCGACCCAGCATTAGTCTGACATCCACGAATCTGAGGCCGACCCTCTCCGTCCTGTCCCTGTAAGCCGGCCCGATGCCCCTGCCGGTAGTTCCGACGACCTCGTCAGCCGAGTCGTATAGCCTGTGGAAAGGGAGGATTACAGCTGCCCTCTCGCTGATGAAGAGCCTCTCTCCCTCGGGTTTCTCCCCGGTGAGTTCTGCCCACTCCCTGAGCTCCCTGTCCAAGACCCATGGGTCTACCACCATCCCGCAACCGAGAACCAGTTTGCATTCCCTGGAGGTGATTCCCGAAGGAAGTAGGTGCATCTTGAGGGTGGTCCCCCCAGCCACTATTGTGTGGCCCGCGTTATTGCCTCCTTGGAATCGAACAGCCCACTGAGAATTGGGTGCAAGCTGGTCTATGGCCTTGCCCTTACCCTCGTCCCCCCATTGGGCACCGAGCACGACGCTGGCTGGCACGTGACTAGTAACATGGCAAGAGGTGTTTGAATGCTTTGGAAGGTAGGCGCGGGAATAGGGAAGCGTGGGAAGCGATTATGAAGGCCGGGCAGGTGGCGCGACAACATGGCACAGAGGCATCCTGAGGCGGAAGCGAGGCTACTGATCAAGTGGATCTGCATGAACTGCTCCGCAACTCACCGAGCCCATGGTGGGATCAAGCCTCCTCGATCATGCAGGAAGTGTGGCTACAACAAACTAAGGAAGAAGGCTGCAGAACGCAGGTCGACGTGAGCATGAGCATTGCTTCTGCTGGACTCGAAGGTTTCGCTCTCAGTTTGGGACTAATACTCGCAATAGGGCCCCAAAATGCGTTTGTCATGAGGCAGGGGCTGAAGAGATCCCATGTTTTCGCCACATGCCTGGCTTGCTCCTTGGCTGACGTCAGCCTGATTGCCGCGGGAATTCTGGGAGTGGGCGCATTGGTCTCCAGCATAGACGGCGCAGAGCCGTTGATTGCCATGGGAGCAGCAGCCTTCCTGGCTGGTTATGGGGTCCTGAGGGTCAAGTCTTCGATGAACCCGGAGGCGATTGATATCGATGGTGATGCCGAGGGGAGTTTGTCGGCCACCATGGCAGCACTTCTGGCGATAACCTTCCTGAACCCCCACGTCTACTTCGATACCCTGCTTCTGATCGGCGGGGCCTCTACTGGATTCATTGGCGACGAGAGGCTTGCCTTCGGGGTCGGTGCTTCATTGGCATCATTCGTTTTCTTCTTCTCTCTTGGTTACGGGGCAAAGAGGATGTCCAAGGTCCTGAACAGCCCGGAGGCATGGAGGGTCATCGACAGGGGCATAGCCGTAGTGATGTTCGTAATCGCAGGTGCCATAATCCGACCATACCTATGACAGGATTTCTCCCAACGCCGATACCAGTGACTCGATGTCCTCGAGGCTGTTGTCGATGTGAGGGGACACGCGCAGCAGACCGGATCTGCTGGTTACTAGGATGGAGTACTCCGATTGCAGGCGATCTGCGACGTCAACGCTGCTGTTTCCGCTGGGGAGCCTCAGGCTGACTATGGCGCTCCTCTCCTCCTCGGACAAGGGGGAGGAGATCTCGACCTCCATTCCGCTGATCCCCCTGACCAGTGAGTCGACGAGCTCCAAGTCATGCCTCCAGACCTCCTCCATGCCGATCTCGACCAGCTCTTCGATGGCAGCAGCGAGTCCGAGGGCAGCCCCGAAGTGGATGGTGGTGTACTCGAACCTGCTCGCGTCCTCTGGAAGAACGAGCCTGTCTGCACGGAGGTCCCATAGGTCGGCGTTGCTCCTGAATCCCATCAGCCCGGGATTGAGGTCCCCCACCACCGCGGGTGAGATGTAACCTACGGCAGCGCCGTAAGTCCCCCTCAGCCACTTGTACCCGGATGAGACGATGGCATCTGCCTTGGTGGAGTGCGCTTCTATTGGCACCATCCCCATCGACTGCGTCGCATCGACGATGAGTAGCGCCCCGACGGAGTGGGCGGCTTCGGAGAGCTTCTCTAGATCGTACCTCTGGCCGTTGGAGAACTCCACGTGAGAGACCGTGACGACCGAGGTCCGCTCGTCGATCAGCGACAGGATGTCATTTGGGTCCGTGTACAGGGAGTCGTCGTGCTCGGCGAGTCGGATCTCCGCGCCATTGGACTCGCAGACCCTCGCCCATGGGTATACCGTGGAGGGGAAGGCGACTCTGCTGGAGACTACGTTGGACCCCTCTGGAGGGGAAATCGCCCATGCGAGCGAGCAGAGTAGCTCGGTCGCGCTGGAGCCGACGCATACGTCGCCGATCCCGCAGGAGAGTAGTTTCGAGGCCGCCTCCCTGAGGGGCATCATGCCCTCCTTCTCCGCCTCCCCGTCGAACTCCGCGGCCCCGCCCCTAGCCAGCGAATCGGCCCATTCGGAGGAAATGCGGTGGGCCGTCGGGGACGTCGTGGCGACGTTTGCGTAGGATAGGTTGGTCCATTGGGCCATGTCTAACAGGTTGACTGAGGGGGTCTGGCTCTTCAATTCTCAGGAGCGGCTGACTTCGTTCAGCATCTCCTCTAGAGCAGTCTGGAGCTGGAGGCACAGCGGCCCGTAGTGCCCCGGCAGGTTGGGGTCGTTGAATACCTCATCAAGTATCGATGCGGTCATTCCGAGCCTGACGTCCATGTCCTTCCCTTCATTGAGGAGCCACTTGTCGACGGCGTCCTTCGAGGCCGACCTGATGTTGCGAGGCACCTGGTTGTCGTCTAGTTGCCCGAGGACCTGTGCAATCTGCTTGATGCGAGTATCGATATCTGACAAGGTCCCATCTCCGTGTCTTCCAAGGTAGGCCCCTCCTTAAGCGCATCCCAAGTGAGCAGTTCACTTCCTTGCGATCCAAGATGACCATGGCATGTTCTCGCTGTTGGCCAGTCCGTGCCCGGTGCCCTCCGAGCCAAGTGCTATCATGCCCACTTCGGCACCGTCCTCGAGGCACTCCTCCAAGGCCCACATCATCGACTCCTCGAGGCCACCCCCGTCGAGGATCCTCTCTGCGACCCTGAAGCTCAGCATGCCCCTGGTTATGGCCTCCCCTATCCCAGTCGCCCCGACGCCCACCCCTTCCTGGGCCCAGAATCCGCATCCAGGCAGGGGGACGTCCCCGACTCTGCCCGGGGGCCTGTTGCTGGTGCCCCCCGTGCTCGTGGCACAAACGATGAGTCCGGAGTTGTCCCTGGCTACGACTCCGACGGTGTCGGTGGCTCCTTCGAAGGGGGGCCTGCCTTGCACAATTGACTTCTCGAACCCCTTGGAGTCGGCCCATAGCCTGGCCCCGTCCCCCGTGAGTCCGTTGATTTCCTCATCCAGAAGGTCCGCTGCTACCCTAATCGGATTGGGGGTATCCTGCATTGCGATAACGAAACCCATCTTGCCCTCGGAGGTCTGGATAGAGGCATCGAGATGGACGGACCCATCTGTCCTGAACACTGAGCCTGTGCCGGCGTTGAAAACTGGGTCGTCTTCCAAGACCACGCATGCCTCCACTGCAGCCTCAATGGCTGATCCTCCCGAGTCGAGGATTCCAGCGGCAATGGCCACCGCTCTCTCGACGTTCGCAAGCCTTTCCGGGCCGGCTCCGGCACCCCCGTGTGCCACTACTGCTGGGATCGCCAATCTACATGCCTCCTGCTGATTTCCTTGCGTCGTCTGAGGTCCTTAGACCTAGTTGCATTAGTAATGCCACCAAGAAGAAGAGGCCGGATACTCTGAAGCAGGTATGGTAGGACCAAAGTCCGGATCCCTCGACAGTTTCGGACCAGATCACTGCTGATAGGAGCGGCCCTATTATTCGAGCCAGGGCCCCTAGTCCCTCTTGGGCCCCCATGATAGTCCCGAGCTCGTGGCCCCCTTCCTTGGATGCGAATGTCAGAAGTGAGCTTTGGGTGGGGGAGTAGATTCCGTTCCCAATCGCGAATGCCGCGCAGAACGACCAGAAAATCAGCATGGGCATGTCTGCTGAGGCGTATGGAATGCTTGCGATTCCTATGCCGGTTAGCAGCGTCCCCGTAAGCATCAACCCCCTGAGGCTGAACCTTCGGATCAGAGGCCGGATTAGGCCGCCCTGGACGACAACGCCGATTAACCCGATGAATGCGAAAACCCAGCCGTTTTCTCTCTCGCTCCAACCAAGGCCGCCACTTTCCGGCTCCATTGAGGTGAACAGGATGAATGTGCCATGCATCATGGTGAAACCAACTAGGAACAGGAAGTTCACATTGACTAGTGCGGAGATGTTTGGTAGACGCAATACCGATGTGATGCTTGTGAAGGTCTCGCCCAGTTGCGAAATCGGGGACTTCGCCGATTTGGATCTTGATTCCTTGGGCAGGCTCTCGGGGAGCATGAATGATGCTAGCATCAGGGCTATTGCTGACATGGCACTTGAGAAGAGGCATGGGAGCAAGTAGGGGTAGTCCGACCAGAACTGGGTATCGAAAGGACCCCCTATCCCAGTGGCCGGGTCGGATAAGACCCCTCCCAAGAACGGGCCGATCATGAAACCCAGGCCGAATGCCGCACCCAGCATGCCCATCCTTCCAGCCACCTGGTCATCCTCGCTGATATCTCCGATGTACGCCTTGGCGACGGCGATGTTGCCGTTCCCAGCACCAGCTAGGAACCGGGCGATTATGGCCATGGTCAGGCTACCTGATAGCCCGAAGACGATGAAGAAGACTGAGTTTGCCGCTAGGCCGAACATTAGGACCGGCCTCCTACCTATGCGATCGGAAATTGATCCTAGTATTGGCGTTGAAATGAACTGAGCCAGGGAATAGGTCGCAATGACTATCCCGACCCAGAAGTCTCTGGAGCCGGTGTCGACTATCCCCCCTGCCGATGCCAGGTCCTGAACGAAGTATGTCAGGAATGGGATTACCAAGGTGAGTCCGAGCATGTCGACTAGGACGACTAGGAACAGTATTCCCATTGGGGAGCGTTGGCTGGAAGGCATTGCTACCGACACCGCTGCGGGGAGTGGCACTTCAAGAATTGGTTAGTGGTCACGCGGATGGCTGAGTGTCCGTTCCTGTGGAGATCGTGTCGATCACCTGGGCTAGCCTCTCAACCAGGCTCACCTTCTCCTCCTTGCCCACCAATGCGTGCTCGAGAACCTCGTCGAGCGAGTCCACGGCCAGTATCTCCACCTGGGACTCGTACTTCTCGTCGATCAGGACGTCATTCAGGTTCGACCTCGGGATGACGACTCGCTTGATGCCTGACTTCGCCGCTGCCTCAATCTTGGCCGATACCCCCCCTATGGGGAGGACCTCGCCGCGAACGGTCAGGGAACCGGTCATTGCTAGGTTCTGGTCGATAGGCACGCCTTCGAAGGCACTGATGATTGCCGTGGCCATGGTGATGGAGGCGCTGTCGCCGTCCACGTTGTGAGTCCCTGGGAACTGCACATGCAGATCGAAGTCCCGGATGTCCTTTCCAGTGAGCTTCTTCACTACAGCGCTGATGTTCGTGACGCTCTCCTTAGCTAGGTCCGATAGGCCTCCGGTTGCGATCACCTGTCCCGACCTCCCCTGGGTGGGGGTGACCATGGCCTCTACGGGGAGGACCACTCCCGAGTAGTCTGACAGGCCGGTGTCGGCCCCCAGTACGGCTAGACCGTTCACCCCACCGACCCTCGCTCCCTC
>CAXEIX010000047.1:0-6516 GCA_963996605.1 uncultured Candidatus Poseidoniales archaeon
AAACTCCTCGAATCTTTCACGATCGCTTGCCTCGTCTACTGATTCTGGAGAGGTTCCTTCCATAACTAGTTCTAGACCCATGGAGGAAAGGTGTGGGAGTTCATTTGACAAGGGGAGGGCAAGGTTGATCGCAGTCTGTCCGCCAAACTGTAGCAGAATGCCATTTGCATCCTCTCTGAGAAGAATCTCCGATACGGATTCCAAAGTAAGTGGATCGAAGTAAAGCCTGTCGCTTGTATCGAAGTCCGTAGATACCGTCTCGGGGTTGTTGTTGATTATTATCGCCTCGTGACCTAGATCCTGAATCGCCCCCGCAGCGTGTACGCACCCATAGTCAAACTCGATTCCCTGCCCTATTCTGATAGGTCCTGAGCCGATCACTGCTATCCTCTGCTTGATGGAAGCTGCTAGCCCTGGAACGTAATCCACCCCTGAATAAGACGAACCGCCCTCGTACGTTGAGTAGTAGTATGGGGTTACTGCAGCGAACTCTGCTGCACAAGAGTCGACCATGCGATATCTTGGATGGATATCGAGTTCATGTCTCCTCATCCTTACTGCGGTTTCATCTTGCCCTGTTGGGAGATTCTTGAAACCGCTTTCGGGGAAGCCGCAAAGAGCGTCTGCAATATGCAAATCTGTGAAGCCGGCGCCCTTCCAGGAACGCATCTCGGATTGGGGTATTTCCGCTGGCTGCATTCCGATCTCTCCTGCCGCTCTGATCTCAGTCTCTATTGCCGCAATACTCTCGAACCTTCTGAGGAACCATCTGGTAATCCCTCCAGTTAGATCTCTCACGTCCTCTATCGAGTATCCCCTTCGGAATGCCTCGATGACCGCTCCCAGCCTCCTATCGGTGGGTATTCTGAGCCAGTCCTCATGAAGTGCGGTTGGCAGCCTCTCAGAGGCCCGTTCATCCATGGTCTCTCCATCGGAAGCATCTGACATCGTTAATGGCCTAGGATGGGGTTTGTCATACTCCAAGCTAGCCCATGCCTTGAGGCATGCTTCCTCAAAGGAGCGTCCAATGGCCATTACTTCCCCTGTTGATTTCATAGAAGTTCCCAGACTCCTGTCTGCGGTCCTGAACTTGTCGAAAGGCCATCTGGGAATCTTGACCACGCAATAGTCCAAGGTCGGTTCGAACGCTGCCGTTGTACCCTCTCCGGTTATTGGGTTGGGCAGTTCATCGAGAGTGTAACCAACGGCAATCAAGGCCGCCATTCTTGCGATTGGGTAACCTGTGGCCTTCGATGCCAATGCAGAGGAGCGTGAGACGCGGGGATTTACCTCAATTACCCTATAGTCGCCAGTAGACTGTTCGACTGCGAACTGGACATTGCACCCCCCCTTTATGTTGAGTCTCCTGATTAGTTTCAAGGCCGAGTCTCGGAGGCCTTGATGATCGCGATCGGAAAGCGTCTGCTGTGGGGCCACTACGATTGACTCTCCTGTGTGAACGCCCATTGGATCGATATTCTCCATCGTGCAAACGATGATTGCATTGTCTGAACTATCCCTCATCACCTCATACTCGTGCTCTTGCCAACCCAAAATGCTCTCCTCAATGAGTACCTGGCCTATCGCAGAGTGCAATATTCCTTGGCTCGCAATCTCAACCAACTCGCCCATGTTGAATGCAGTGCCGCCGCCAAGACCTCCGAGTGTGAAAGCAGGCCTAATCAGCAATGGGAAAGAGCCCAGTTCCTCTGCAGCAGCAATGACCTCCTCGATTGATTCGCAGGCCATTGCCTTGCAGACTGGAAGGTCGATCTCCTCACAGACTCTCTTGAAGAGGTCGCGGTCCTCAGCTTCATCTATCGCAGCAAGATTGCAACCAATCAGCTCGACTCCTAACTCATCTAGGGTGCCGTCCTTGGCAAGTGCTGATGCTATGTTCAGAGCAGTCTGTCCGCCCATTCCAGCTAGCAATGCGTCTGGCTTCTCGGACTCCATGATTCTCTTAACGACCTCTGGAAGCAGCGGTTCGATGTATATCCGATCTGCCATTTCAGGGTCATTCTGAATAGTTGCAGGATTCGAGTTGACTAGTATTACCTCGTAACCGTCTGAGCGAAGTGCTCGACAGGCCTGTGATCCAGAGAAATCAAACTCTGCTGCCTGCCCAATACGGATAGGACCGCTTCCAAGTATGAGGATTCTCTTCAAGTCATCACGACGAGGCATCAGGAACCGCCTTCCTTGCTTACTAGTTCAGCCTCTGCACACCCGAGATGTTCTGCAACTATTTGCTGAAATCTGTCGAATAGTGGAGAAGCGTCATGGGGACCCGGGCAGGCCTCAGGGTGGAATTGTATTGTGAATGCAGGTTTGTCCAATAGGTCAAGTCCCTCAACAGTACCGTCATTGGAGTTGACGTGGCGGACTCTGAATTCAGCGCCCAGTACATTGTCGCTAGTTTCTGAGCGGACCCCACTAGGGTGAGGAGCGAGCATGCCCTGTACTGGATCCTCGACTGCGAATCCATGATTCTGGCTTGTAATGTGTACCCTTCCTGTCTCCAAGTCCATGACTGGTTGGTTTGAACCTCTATGGCCGTATCTCAACTTGTAAGTCCTTAGTCCAGCTGCTAGGCCCATCAGCTGATGACCCAGACATATTCCCATTACAGGCATCCCCTGGCGAACAGCCGCTGCCAAAGTCCTCCTAGCATCAGTTGCAGCTCCCGGGTGTGCTGGGTCCCCAGGCCCATTGGATGCAAAGAGGGCATCAGGAGACCAGTCTCTGGTTATCTCCTCCAAAGGCATGTCAGCGGGGCACCAGACAACCTCGAACCTAGTGCATAGTTCCCTCAGGATATTGTGCTTGACGCCACAATCGATTGCAGCGAGACGAGGCAGGGGTTGACCTTCGCCGTCCTCGGCCCCGGGATTGAGTAGAGTTGGCTCATCGCAGGTTACTTCGGCAACTAAATCGTCCGCATCGGGAGGTGTAATTTCCTCAAGAATTAATTCCATTTCCTCGACCCTCTCAGCGGGCCCGAATACGCAGAGAAGTGTACCATGTTCCCTGACTCTCCTAGTTAGTGAACGGGTATCTATCCCCTCTATCCCAGGGATATTGTGGGCGACCAACAGGTCATGCACGCTTCCTACGGAGTCTCGATGATCGGGAGACGTCATGTGTTGCCTGCATACGACTCCTCGAGGATGAACAGAAGACGACTCCGAAATTCCCGGGTGAATTCCATAGTTACCCAGAAGCGGATATGTGAAAGTTAACACCTGTCCAGCGAAAGAGGGGTCGGTCAGGCTTTCCTGATATCCGCACATCCCCGTAGTGAATACCAACTCCCCCTCTGCAATTTCCTCGGAACCGAATAGTCTACCCTCGAACCTCGTTCCATCAGCAAGAAGTAGGATTCCCCGAGATCCACTAGGATGCTCTGGACTTCCAGAATCGACGAGTAAATCGGCTGCATCCGGGAATGATGGAGGGGAGTCGACGCCACGAATATTAGCTCCGGGGCAGAAGCCCCCGTCTGCTAGACTCTCCGACATCAGCAACGCTGCTCAAGTACGATTCTTAATGGTTGACAGAGAAAATGAATCTCCACAATTGCAAAATCACTCTTCATCATCGTTGATTACGACCTTCCCATTGGCCGATGGTATTACCTTCATCTTAGCCCCTGGGAACCTTGACCCACTGTCTACAGGGCCTAGCCAAGAGTTCAGAAATACTGCAAGTGCGGCTACTTCAGAGTGAGGTTGGTTCCCCACCGATATGTTGTGATCAGACAAGTGATATACTTCTGCTGGGACCTTGGTCCCCCCTACCACTACCAAGGCTGGCTTATCTCTCGTGATACTTGGGATGGATTCCTCCCAGGGGCTGCCGTACATCGTGAGATGGACAATTGTTACCTCTCCGGACTTAGACTGCTTCCTTAGAAATGACATGGGGCTCTCTTCGAACCTACTCGAGAATGACCCCCCAAAACGTTCTGCCACTGAATCCCAAGTCTCCAGTGCAGAAGGATCTCTGTCACCAGCGAGGATTACCTCGTCGGCCCCGAATGCCCTAGCAGTAAGTCCAAGATGAGATGTTATCCTCTTGTCTCTGTCACGCCGGTGCCCAAGACGAAGCACGGAGATGCTGGGTGACACCTTGGCGGTCATACTCTCATGCGAAAGGGGGCGACTCATCAGCATGACCCTCTATGGCATCTGTTCCAGAGGAGGGGAATACGTCGACCCCCATGTTCAGCATGCTGGCCCTGACCCATTGGAGAAGGAGGGCATCGAACATCATGTGCGAAGCGAACCCCACCATAACTGCAAGGACTAGGACCCTGGCAGTTGCGAATAGAGCATCCCCCTCTAGTTGCTCCCAGTTCATCATCGCTGGCTCGATGATGTAGAACATAGCAAGGACACCAAGACCACCGCCAATCTGTGACATTGTGGCATTCCCCCTCTCCCTTCCGATTCCTGTGAAAAGAATCGCGGCGATTACGAGGGCAGGAATTATCATGCTCACCGTTTCGAAATCTAATGAGCCTAGAGTCGAGGGAGGTATTAGAGAATCGTCAACTTGCTCTGAACCTTTACTAATCGTAATCCACCACCACAGTGCGCTTGAAAGGAATAAGGCTCCAGAAGTTCTACCTCTCTCCGTAATCATGTCCCTGACATGGTGTGCATCACGAGGCTTTAGCCTCTGTACAATTGAGTCCAGGATGAACAGAGTCTCCGGATCGTGAGGGTCGCCTGGGTCTTGAGCAGTTTTCGGCTCTGAGGTCTCTAGGGAAGCATCCTCGCCCAGAACCATCGCCCGATTGCCCCTCCGTCACATCATAAAGCAATCGTCGTTTGCGAGACCCATATGGCCGACTGGCGACCTATGCTAAATCGCCGAGAGGATGGTTTTCCAAGGATAATGGGGGTTGTCAACGTCACACCGGACTCATTTCATACAGATTCTAGGTATGTAGACACGGAACAGGCAGTTACCGTCGCAATCAGAATGGTTGAAGATGGAGCCGATTGGATTGACCTTGGGGGCGAGTCGACTAGGCCGGGTGCTAAGTCAGTAACACTGGAAGACGAGTTGAGCCGGGTTATCCCCGCCGTAGAGGGAATACGTGAAGAGAACTCAGATATCTGCATCTCCGTTGACACCAGAAGAGCAGAAGTTGCTCGTCAGGCCCTAGAATTGGGGGCTGACATGGTAAATGACGTCTCATCCCTGAGCGATCCGGGAATGTTGGACGTAGTAGTCGGATTCGGGTGCCCTATATGTGTCATGCACATGCAAGGACTGCCGGAGAACATGCAGGATGACCCCAAGTATGGTGACGTAGTGGATGAAGTGAGGTCCTACATGTCCGAGACTACAGGCAGACTGGTCGAAGCAGGAGTCGATCCATCGCTAATAGTCGTTGATCCCGGAGTGGGATTCGGAAAAACCCTGGATCATAATCTGGCCCTACTCTCCTCCGGGAGGGGGATTGTGCCTAACAAGCAAATGGGACTGATGTGGGGAGTCAGCAGGAAGAGCATGTTCCATGACCTACTGGGTCGCGAGACAAGTGGAGATAGACTCGCTGGAACGTTAGGAATAGCTGCAGTTTCCATGCACAAAGAGGTCGACATAATCAGAGTCCATGACGTAACCGAGCATTCGGATACTTTCGAGGCGATGAAGGCAGTGAGATGAGAAGATGCCCGAGGGAAGTAACAATATCATCGACATCGATGATGGGCTGAGGATATTGGGGACGGCTCACGTAAGTAGTGAGTCGGTTGACCTAGTACGAAGTCAGATTGAGGATTGGGGACCAGACTTGGTTGCAGTAGAGCTTTGTCCATCTAGAATGACTGCATTGACAAAACCGGACTCACTAGAATCTGAAGACCTATTGAAGATAATCAAAGAGGGGAGGTCGGCAATGATACTCCTGCAATCGGCACTTGCAGCGCAACAGAGGAGAATGGGGGTCACATCCGGAGAAAAACCAGGGGCAGAGCTCCTGGCGGCCGTGAACGCAGCCGAGAGCTCAGGAGTTCCAGTGGAAATGATCGACAGAGACGTGGTTGTAACCCTAAGGAGGGCATGGAAAAAGATGGGCATCATAGAGAAATGGAGGATTTTGAACGCCCTTCTGTGGGAAGAAGACGATGACGAGGTTTCCATAGACGATGTACTCGGGGACTCAGACCTTCTCAGCAGTATGATGGAGGAAGCAAGGGAGATTGCTCCCGGTGCAGGGGAGGTCCTGATCGACGAACGCGACACATTCCTAGCAGGAAGGATTCAGCAGATCCGAGGGAAGGGGAAGATTCTGGCAGTAATCGGTGCTGGGCACCTCAATGGTGTTGCGCACAACCTGGGTGAGCCTGCCATCGAAACTACATCGAGACTGGCTGAGCTAGGCAAGGAACCCCCCAAGTCCATCTGGCCCAGGATGCTGATGGCTGCAATTCCAATCTTCCTCTTTGGAGCAATTGCTTGGATGTTTGCAAATGGGGAGATGGTTGCTCTGAAGCAGAC
>CAXEIX010000048.1:0-6438 GCA_963996605.1 uncultured Candidatus Poseidoniales archaeon
GCGCTTTCTTGGTCATCGAAGTCCAATACTCGTGATTTTCCTGCCAGCTCTTCGGACATCATCCCAGCACCGGCGATCAAGTTGTCCGATAGCGTGGTCTTGCCGTGATCAATGTGGGCGGCAATGGCTAGATTCCTAATTCGCTCTCGAACGTGCATTACCTCTGTAGCGCGCTTAATGTTGTCTTCCTTACGACCCATATTCTCACCTGGTAATTTTTCCGACCTGAAAACGGTTCATAAAGACAATTGAGCAGTTTCAGGGAATGGGATTAATGTTGGATATATATCGACTCATCGAGCAGATGCTGCGATCCTCTCTAATTCGTGCCTCTTTCCTACTGCGAAAGAATTGACATCCCCCTCTGAAGCCTTCGAAATCTCTGAAATTATTCCTTCAGTAAGTGACTTCTTGCTCTTCATTGTTGCAGAAGCAGAGCCTATAGCAAGATTTCGAAGTGCTACGTCTAGCCTTCTGCTTGGTGAAGAGTCAACTGCCTTTGGCTGACTGACGGCGCCAATTCTTACTCTCGTAATCTCCTCGCAAGGAGCTGCTTCGGTAATTGCATCGACGAATTTCTGAAGTGGATTCTCACCTCTCTTAGCATTGATTCGGTCGAATGCCTCGTCCAGAGATTTGGCACAGTACTGCTTCTTTCCGCTGTACTTTCCCGATCTCATTAGATTGTTGATGAATCTCTCAGTCACAGAGAGGGCTTGCTTGCCGAACCATGCATTGGCGTGACGACCTCCCGTATGAGGGGCACCAATCATCTTGAGATTGACATATCGAGCAATTCCTGGGTCGCTGCAAACTACCTCGCTGGCATCCCACTTTCCAAACACCATGGTCCCAATACCGGCAATGGGTGCCTCGGTATCTTCAGCCTGTACTTCAGCCTGTACTTCAGGCTCGACGCTATCATCTGATTCAGCCATTTGAAATCACCTCAGCGAATTGGTTTCTCCTTACGCCCTCTCACCATTTCGTCTAGTGCAACCCCATTGACCTTGATTACCTTGTACCTGACGCCCGGCAGATCTCCATAGGAGCGTCCTTTGCTCCCTCCGATTCCTTCGACCATGACTTCGTCATGTTCGTCGATAAACGAAATTGCACCATCCCCGGGTGCGAACGCAGTTAGCCTGTTACCAGTCCTAATCAGGCTAATCTTCACTGCCTTCCTGATAGCAGAGTTTGGTTGCTTGGCTTCGAAGCCGACCTTCTCGATGACAATTCCCTTTGCTTGGGGGCTCCCCCTTAATGGGTCATGCTTCAGAACCCCTCCGTGCTTTCGCTTGGCTTGTCTGTTGCGGAATTTCCTCTCCTTCCACCGGTATCTCTTACGATCAGACTTCATCTTCGAACCGGAAAATAGACCTCGTCCCAAGCATATACCTCAAAATGACGGCTCGGCGACTTACCACCCATTTATGATACTGACGGGAGCAACATACTGTAGAATCGCACTGTAGGTAGTAATGTGAGCCTAACATTGAAGCGGCTTAGATTTCCGGGACATAGTGTGGGATTCAGGGAACTAGTCGATGGCAGTCGAGTAATTGATACGCCAGTCAGCGTTAACTTTGACATGCGAGAAGAGTCTGAAACATCGGGAAATGAGGCGATATTATTCAGCGATATTATTGAGGCTCCGGGGCACAGGGCAACGATGAACGTACTTACTCGTCAGAGGCTTTGTGAAGCATTCGAAGTGGAGCCAGGAGAGCTGATAGACATACTATCATGGGCAATGGAGAATCCATCGGAGCCGGTAATGATAGAAAGCGGAAAGGCACCAGTTTTGGATAATTCAATGGTTGAACCTGATCTTCTGGGAATCCCGATTCCATGGCACTATAGAGAAGATGGAGGCAGGTATCAGTCTGCTTCGATAATTATTGCACAATATGGTGGAATACGAAACACCTCCTTCCATAGGCAACTGGTTAAAGCCAAAGATTCCACTTGTGTTAGACTTGTTCCCAGGCACCTGAGAACTATGGTCAATGCTGCTCAGGAGGAAAACGATGAGGTCCCAATTGCTGTGGTCAATGGTCCTGATCCCGTAGTACTACTGGCAGCCGCAATGTCATTTGATGAACCTCTGGACGAGTTAAGAGTCGCTGCAGCGCTTCATGAAAGATTGTATGGCTCCCAATTGGAAGTTGTAGAGCTACCAAATGGCATTGTTGTCCCAGCAATTTCTGAATATGCCATGGAAGCACGAATAACTACTTCCACGGGTGAAGAAGGCCCCTATGTGGATATTACCGGAACAGTTGATGATGTAAGACTTGAACCAGTGATTGAATACGATAAGATTCATCACAGGAGTTCTCCAATTTTCCACGCACTTATCCCGGCTGGTGTGGAGCATATGACGCTGATGGGGATGCCCAGAGCACCGACCATCAAAACTGCAGTATCGGAAGTCGTTACCTGTACTGACGTATATCTCACGGATGGCGGTAGTGGATGGCTATCATCTGTCGTCCAGATCATCCCGGAGCGAAAAGGAGATGGCATGAAGGCCATTAAAGCTGCATTGGATGGCCATAAATCGATGAAGCAAGTTATTGTGGTTGATGGTGATATCGATGTGGCTAATGCATCGAGAGTGGAATGGGCACTGATGACTCGGTGGCAGCCCGATAAGGATACCCTAATTCTTTCTAGGCAGAAGGGATCCAGTCTGGATCCAAGTCGTTCTTCGGATGGCACTACAAGCAAGATTGGCATGGATGCAACCATAGAGCCCGGTATTGATCGATCGCCATATGAGTCTGTTCTGTGAGAGAGGGGATAATGCGAGGAGAAGAGTCCTTTCTATCTGAGGCACTTCAACACCCTAGAAGGAGTCTGGGAAATAGATACAGGAGCCAGGCTGAGAAGTTCCTAAGAATAATTGAAGGGAATGATAAAAATCTCTCCTGGGCAGAACAGAGCGCCAAACAAAGTGTCCTCTACGACTTCACGAATGAAGAGAATTGGAAGATACTAATCAAAATCAAAGTATTGATGCGTGATTCAGATGGGGCCAGAGCTGTTCTAGCAGATCTCTTTTCAGTTCTAGGTCGAGATCCTGATTTAATGGAGCAATTGGCGGACAGGGACATCATAGACTCATGTGAAGGAATGTTGGATGCTGCTTTTTCGAATGACCCCCTAGATCCGGACAGATGGTGGGAAAAGATTGGGGAGAAAGATGAGGGGATGGAGGAATTTTCTGAAAGGCTGAAAGGACTTGATGTTACGGATCAGAGAGCGAATATCCTATTCTCGAGAAGACTGGAGAGAGTCAGGAGAGGTGGTTTGGAAGAGGATTTTCTTGAGTTAACAAGGATTCTTCTCTCACAGAGGCCAATAAATCACGAGGCTTGGGAAGAGTTGGGCATGATGTACGAGAGAAGGTCTCAGTACGACGAAGCATGGCTTTGTTATGACCAGTCTAAGAGTGTTTTTCCGGATTCAAGGGCGATAGAGCGATTCAAGTCCCGGATGGAGTCAATTGTTGATGGTGGGAGCGGGAAGCCCTGGAGGGAGCCATCTATCTCGGACAGGGCTGCCTTCCTCGATAAACTTGGGAGTCTGACGAAAACACATCAATTCTCCGAGGTCGAAGAAATCGTGCATGATGACGAACATGACCCATTCTCAAAGATTGAAAGGCTGAGGTCTGTTGGTCAAATTACAGAAGCCTTCTTTCTAGCCAGAAGAATGGCCGCTGAAGGAACTGATGGTGCTGAAGAAAAGGTCGCTGAAATACTGCAAGATTTGGAGGTTTGATTGGTGTTTGTTGTTGTATGGGCGGTTTCCTCTCGAGAAGATGGATGCTGGATTATGGTAAAGAATAGGTCTAGAGGTTGGGAGTTGCCTGGCGGCAGAATGGGCCAAGGTGAGGCGCCGGAGGAAGCCGCACTTAGGGAGTTATTCGAAGAAACTGGTGCTCTAGGAACTGCTAAGGCAATTGATTCTGATTTGATTGAGGGGGGGCATGTGGTACTAGTCGAAGTCGACATTCCAGTTAGCCCGGATCCTTGGAAATCGGTGGATGATTCCATAGAGGAAGTTGGATGGTGCCTACAGGTACCAGAAAACTCGGCTTGGGGGAGCGAAGAGATTGAGAGGATTATCAATCATGATTGGAGCACCTCGATCAGCCTTGGATCTTGAATTTCACTTCGCCTTTCTTCTATAGCTTCCCTCCACTTTGGTTCTTCGATTGTTTCGCTAGCATCCAAGATCAAACCCAGATCGTCTCTATGATCTCCTGAGACGTCTTTTAGAGCGTTTGTTAGTATTATCTCTACTGACTCCTTAATGTCATTTGGATTTGAGGGGATGGTCGTCATTCCCGGCTTTTCCCTGGGTTTTGCACCCAATATGCGCTCATCCATAGTTGGAGAATCTGGATCAATGTCGTCTAATGCAATGTCTAGCCATTCCATGGCACAAACGACTGCCTCGGCGGACATTTCTGATGATGAAAGCCTCCTCATTGCCATCCATAGATGTCTCATCGCCGGTTCAAGGTCTCCGATCAAGGATAGTATCCTACCTGACTCTAGCCGCGAGAGACCAATCAGATCCACCGGGTGTCCGGCGTCCGAGGAAATATCCGCCAGCGTAACTAAAGCCATCATCCGCTCATTGGAATTTCTATGCCAAGATGCGAGATTTAGCAGAGCAAGCCCGTGGAGAGGTGACCCTGGATTAATGGAGGCCAATCGATCGACACACCAACGTAGCTCGTTTCCAACGTTTGCTGGTTCAATCGCCCCTAACAGGGCTCTTTCCATCCTAATCCAGGCCTCTGCCTCAAAATCCCTCTCTTCCAGATTCCTTGATTCTTCCAGAATCTTCTCACTGAGTTCCAATGCTTTCTCTGTATTTCCTTCTGATAATAATGTCTGGAAAAGAAGTGAGTCTGGAGGGTTTGTGTCTTTGGGAGTTGAATGTTTGCTCATCCAATATTCACGCCCTCTCATAACTCTCAACCATTTCTTCGTACCTTTTACGAATGCTTTCCTCTCTCTCGACGAGTCTAGCGAGATGCTCGTTAAGAGCTTCTTGGGCATCCTTCAACTCCGATTCCAATGATTGACGATCATCGACCTCGAGGAGGATGTTCCCTAGAGAGCGGTAAACCGGTCTTTCTGGATCTTGCTTGGATAGTGCTTCTACAGTGATCCCGTATTCTGAATTCTGAGAGGAAATTGTTTGTATCTGACTCCTCAGAATCTGCAATTCCCTTGCTAGAGACTGGATTTCTTCAGCTGACGCTTCCTCGCTGATTCTAATCGCCCCCACCGGTTGCTTCAAGAGACTGTTCGGAAGCAATTAGTGCCCTCATTATCGAGTTCCACCTTGCTCTGATATCACTGAATGAGTTAGCCGTCATAATTAACGAAATCTCGTCCTCATGGTGAGAGAATTCTGCCTCCGTCACTAGAGAGGACGAGAGCGGTCCTGAATCGCTATGCTCCAATAGCAACTGCAGTGAAACCGAGTCATTCCTCTTCTGTTGATGCATCTGAATCTCTCTCGGAAATCTTCCTCTCGAAGTCAAGTGCAGCCTGCTGGGCGATTACCGCCATATCAGTAGCAGTAGCCCCTTCCATTGACCTCCTGACTATCCTCTTATTGGCATCGCTGGCCCTTGTGTAGGGCTCCCAGACACCGCCAGAGAATGTATGGTCGCACTTCCTGCATTCCCAGATTCCGGCTGCCTTCCTCCTAACCTTCGGGTAGTGGCAACTGGGACAGGTATATTTCCTCGATTTCTTTGAAAGTGCGGACCCGGCTCTACGTCTTACGCTCACGCCGTACCTAGCGCCATATCTTGCTGTTGCGCCAGCCTTCTGAGTTCTCTTAGCCATAATTTAACCTACATCGAATCTACTATCTTTCTGAGTTCCTTGGTCCTTTCTCGAGCATTAGTCATGATTTCAGAGAATTCCTCGGGTGAGAAAATTCCCTTTAGACCCTTCTGGAGCGAGTGAACGTTATCATCATCTCCGAGGGTGATGTGGATCCTCTCATCCCCTCCTAGTTCCTCCCTGGAACTGGCATCGTAGACAAAGCGCCCTCCAACCTTGTGGTATGAGCACATGATTGGGGTCTTGGAAACCGGTAGAGCGTAGTCTTCACCAACCTCAAAACGTTCTGCGGGCACAGTAGCGTTCCTGAGAGCAGCGATCCCAGCCAAGGCAAAGGCATCGAAAAGATTCCCATCATCAGATACTGCGAAGAGGTCTAGAATTACCTGCCAAGCCTTCTCGCCTGGGATGATGCATAGAGAATCGACATCGATACAACCGGATTCTCTGATTCCCCTGTCTACTACCCTGCCGAGCTCGATTGCCTCGGGACTGGGAGGTCCGGCTTCCCAATTTCTTCCTGCAATGGGGCGAACATCGGCTGAACACATCAAAC
>CAXEIX010000049.1:0-6353 GCA_963996605.1 uncultured Candidatus Poseidoniales archaeon
AATGGGCTAGGCATCGAGTTGGTTGCTCGATGCTTTCTTGTTCGAGTTAATCGGTGACGATGATTGCGTGTAATCAAGGGTGCACTCTGGTGGAATTCTTACCCTAGGATGGTGACCATCCATCTGAGAGAAAGCGACGATGTCACTCCTATAATCAAAGATGGGAGCGTTGCAAAGCCGCATACTGCGCTGTAAAAGTAGAATAGCGCGAGAGTCAGCAGGAGGGAGGTCCCGAAGTCGATCGCCTGGCTCCTACCTAGTCCAGAGTTCTTGATGACGTGGTCCCTCTCCCTTATTGCGAACAACATAGAGACTAGCGTAGCCAACAAAATTGTGTGGCCAACGACCCAACCAATCGAGTCTCCGAAGACGGAGACTAGGTCATCCTGGAATGTGCCTAGGATGGTGGAAGCGAGGTCGAACACAGACTGGCGGGTGCGCGGATATTCTTGAATCACTCGCACTGGAATGGAGCCGGGGCATCACTCGTATCCCAACTTCAGGTGGGCGTTACCAAACCTCTCCTCGTACGCATCGATTACTTGGCTTGAGAAGTACTCCTCCCACTTGCGTAACTTTCCGGTCGAGATGTGCGGATTGGAGGCTATTTCGTCCGCCCTCATCCTGTTCAAATCATGGCCCTTAGCAATCTCAAGACAAGTTGGGATCGAGTTTTCTGGGATCCCTATCCAACGGAACAGCTTCTCGAATGAACTATCGAAATCTGCTACTAGGTCCTCCATCTTGATGGTCAAGACGTTGTCTCTGTCCTTCCAGCCGACCATCTCGTCAATGGTGATTCTTGCGAAACCATCCATTTCGAAGATTAGCCCCTCGTCCTGTCCGAGCCCTCTTATCCTCTCCTGGTACGATACCCCTCCGAGACTGGATACGAAGGACTCCCGAGTCTCCAAGTCTCTATGTGCAAGGGGCAGCGGGACTTGCGGATGGTGATATCCGGGCTTAGAGAAGTCCGAATTAACGCACCACAACTCAGAGCATCTCTGGTGATATAGGAAACCGGATACAATGACATCTCTTGGGTCTCGGATTATCCTGACTCCTCTCCTCCCAGACTGCAGGAAGGCATCCGTCGTGGTTCCGTGAATGACGTGAAGGAGATCTGTCTTCGATGCGATGTCTTGTGCGACCCCCATCTCGCTATTGTACCTCCAGCCGATTCTCTCGGTCGATTCCATCAGCACCTTCCTGCAGAGGACGGTCGCGACCTTGTGGTGAGTCAGGATGAATGCAGGCTCTGCAGGCTTGCTCCCCATGGCCCTCCTTGCGCTCAAGACCATCTGCTTCGCCGTCCAGAGTCCCGGTATGTACACGAATATCCCATCTATCCGTCCTGATGATTCAGAGATGAATGAATCGGTGTGAGATTTCTAGAGAAGAGAGCGTAGCCTCTCGTCCAATTGTGAGGCGTAGTTCTCCGAGCTGAGGCCGAGTTCTACGATTCTGGAAAGCCCGGATTCGGCCCATCTTGCCCTTGTATCGGGGTCTCTTGCTTGAATCAACGCTTTTCTCCAATCGTCAAAGTCACCTCTGGCGACCAGCCTGCCGTTGACTCCGTCTACTATGGTGTCCCGATACCCGCCCTCATCGACGAAAACGGGCGGCGCTCCCAGAGCCATAGACTCAATCGGAGTGAGTCCGAACGCCTCACCGTGTGCCAGACCTATCACCGCCGTGGATCTCTTCATCAGGATAGTCATCTCTGTGCTGTCTAGGTTAGATAGGACCTGTACATTGACTCCCAACCCCCTCCCAAAGGACACGAAGTCCTGGTTCTCCGTCCTGCTGCCCCCTCCAACTAGGACCAAATCTAGGTCGCATCCGACAATATGCTCGACTGATTCGTAAGCACCCTTGAATCGACTTAGATTTCCGACGGTCACGACGTATTCTGATTCATTTGATCCTCTCAGTCTGTCGATGACCCGATCTTCGCCGGGAGATTCCCCTCTCTGGAATTCAGACAGGTCAACTACTGGGAATAGTACCCCGCCCGTGATTCCATATTCCTCCATTAGTTTACTCGCAGAGTAGTTAGAATTGGCGCTAATGATCCACTTCTCGTTCTGGTTGAATCCTTTGAATGAAGAAATTATTCTCCTTTTATGGTAGACCTGCAAAGCGTGGACGACATGAGCCCGCCACATACCAGAACCGTCGCTATTGAGGTGGCTCACGCTGTCGAAAATCCCTGATTTGGATTCTAAGAAGTGGAGATGGAGCGGCTTTGAGTTAGGAACCAAGGAGGCGAAGTCCATTGATCCGGCTCCGGTCGTGAGATGGATTGCATCTGCCCATTCGATAGCTTGACTGATTCCTTCTAGGGCCTCCCATGCCTTCTTTGACGATCTATCCTGCTTCGCCGATATCTCGTTCCAAATCCCGCCCTTCCCTTCCCATTGTCTGTCAGGACAGATTACTTCCACGCCTAGTGACTCTATTTTCACGCGTTGGCTATCCAGTATGTTGAGGCAGCAGAATTTCACCTCGAATTTCTTACTCAACTCAGGGAGGTTGCGAAGGAGGTCTCGAGCCGCTCCCCCATTCCGAACCATGGCTGCCTTGGATACTAGGAGCCTGGTTGTGCGTCCCTCCATGACCTTCCGGGTGCCAATTCTGGTTTTTCATTGTCGGTCCGGAGGAAAGTGGCGAAATCTCTCAATTTGAGTATCCGAATAGTTCGAAGTCTTTCTCGTACCTCTTTGATGCTAAGGCCCTGGTCTCATCCGAGAATAGATCAGAGGCTGTTCTTCCTGATGACTTGTTCAGCATGGGCAGCTCTGCGAAGTCGTACCTTTCCCTTATCTCTTCAAAGTCCGATGGGAGATTCTCGAACTTTCCTATGAAGTCCATCTTCTTGCCCGAGGCGAAGACTATCTTGTTTTGAGCCTTGAAGTGCCTGTCGCACAGTATGTCTGGGATTTTCGATACCTTGCGGACAAACTCTTCGAAAGAGTCGTCGTTTTTCAGAAACCCGAATAGATAATTAGAGAACATGAACTTTGATTCGTCCACTTTGTTGAACTTTGCACGGTAGCAAGAGGCGAGCCTCTCATACGGGTCACGGACGATTGCGAAAGAAAAATACGAGGTTTTCTTCTTGGGTATCCTTCTGTGAGAGAGATGGGATGTGTGCTGGTGAATCTGAATCCCTTCGGGTGGCGAGCCGTAAATGGAGGTCTTAATCGACGAGCATGCCGATTTTGCCACACTGGCGAACACTACCTCCTTTTCGTCTAGGATGATGTAGTCGGGAGAGTCCAGTTCGCCTCTAATGACTACTCTCGCCATATCCCTAAGGAAGTGATACGTGTTTTTCAGAGAGATTTTCATTTATCCTCCTCCGATGAAGTCATGAGCCTCATAATAGGCATACTATCCAAGAGGCGGGAATGGTCCGTTTTATGACTATGCTTGGCAAAGACCGGGTCGCTGATGATGAAAGTGAAATGATATGCCCCTACCGGAACAGCGAGGGTGTTGAGTGTGGATGTTTTCTTGATAGGGGTTCCA
Source organism: uncultured Candidatus Poseidoniales archaeon (assembly GCA_963996605.1). Taxonomy (GTDB): domain Archaea; phylum Thermoplasmatota; class Poseidoniia; order Poseidoniales; family Thalassarchaeaceae; genus UBA36. Next base: position 3,535 of record CAXEIX010000049.1, read on the forward strand.
AAGGCCGGTACCACATGGTTGTCAAATGTCCTAGATCAGCACCCTGAAGTTGTCCTTTCAGAACCCAAGGAGCCGAACTTCGTTGCTTCTCACAAGGGGACCTTCGAGAGGGACGAGGGCGAGCCAGATTGGTCCAAGTACGGTGATTTCTTCTCGGGAGACGGACTGAAGATGGATGCATCCGTGCACACCTTTTCCTGTCCGATCGCACCTGAGAGGATAAGATCAAACTTCCCAGATGCTAGATTCATTCTTTGTCTGAGAGAGCCCGTTTCTAGGACGGTGAGTCACTGGAACATGGTGCGAAGCACAGGTGAGGACCGAGAGAATGACAGGGATTGGGGTGTTTTCGAGAAGGCTTGGTTGGACGATTCATTGCGTGTAGACTCGTTATACGGGAGTTCGATGAAGGAATGGTTGAGTCATTTTGACCTAGATAGATTCGTGATTATCGATAGCGCTAGGATGAGGTCAGAGCCCATGGCAGTAGTGAGAGAGGTGGAGAGTTTCCTAAGAATCGAAGAATGGGACTATGACGTGAACATGGATAGGCACGCGAACCTAGCTTCGAGCAATCGTAAGACCACAGCAGTCGGTACTTTGGTGAAGTTCGTCTTCTCACTGATTCCCAAGTTTGTCAAATCTCCAATCGTAAAATCCCTGCAAAGGAGAGACTGGAATATCTACAGATTGCCTGTGTTGAGCACTGAAGAAGAATACATGCCGCTAGGCGATCAGCATTACTCTGCATGTGGTGAGGAATTATGCGATGAGATTTCTCTGTTTGGGGGCTTGACTGGTTTCGACCACTCAGACTGGGAGAGTGAGATTCGAGCTAGGTTTGAGTCCGGTTCCGAGAGGAGCGAGTAGTTTGGTAACGCCTGCAGATGCTGAGTGGCTCATATCACGAGCTGGCTTGCAGGGCCTGGAGTCTATTGCCCCGCTGGATGGGGGTTGGGACAATACCAACTTGCAATTGATGATGGAGGGTGGGTCTTCCTTAGTCCTAAAGGCATGGTACGCAAATACAATCGAGGAGGTCGGCAGAGTAATCGCACGCCATGTTCACCTGCATGAGAATGGAATCCCAACCACCGTCCCGATCATGCTCACTGATGGTTCACTGATGGCCATCAAGGACGGGGTCGCGTGGACCCTACTTCCATTTGTCGAGGGAGGAATACTGGGGCTAGACGAGGATTCTGTGCGAAGCCTTGGGGAAACCCAAGCCAGGATGCACCTCATTCCAGTAGCAGACTGCTTCCCCAAGAGTTACAGGATGGGTTTCGAGTTGTTCGAAGAGGTGATTTCCCTATCCTCCAAGATGGGAGTGTCAAACCCGTTCGTCGAAATGCTGTCTTCTCGGATTGCCGAGACTAAGTTAGATTTCCCTTCGGACCTACCAATGGGAGTCCTTCATGGCGATTTGTTCCCGGACAATGTGATTGGGGGCGGGGGAGGAGTGTCTGCTATTCTCGATTTGGAAGAGGCCTGGATCGGCCCGATGGCATTCGACATTGCAATGTCATGCGTGGGTTTCGGATGGGATGGAACTGTGCCGGTTTGGAGTCGGTGGAAGGCCCTGTTCGACGGATACCAGAGTGTTAGGAAACTTAGCCAAAAAGAGGTTGATTGCCTCCCATTTCTTCATCAATTTGCCACGCTCTGTATAGCCTCCTGGAGGTTCTGGAAGCACAATCTAAGGGAGCCTGACGAGTTACTCTCCAACAGGTATGTGGAAATGGTTCATAGACTAAGCGTGGAGATTGATTTCTCCGAGGTCTTAGGATGAGCGGATTAGTGCACTCGATCAATATCAGCTCCGGCGGGGTACCTAAGAGAACCGTTGATTCCGCCAAGATCGGTAAGAAGGGGGTCGAGGGGGACTTCAACCGGTTCCGAGACGGACAGGGGGGGGATCTCGATAGAGCGGTCTGCATCTTCTCTCTCGAGCGGATCGAGGAACTGAAGTCGGAGGGGCACCCCATAGAGGTAGGTTCGACTGGCGAGAACCTGACAATCCGTGGAGTCGAGTGGGATTCCCTCGTTGAGGGAGCGAGGCTGGAGATTGGTAACGTCGTCTTGGAGCTCAGCGAGCCCTGTGCGCCTTGCTCGAAGATAGGCGAGTCGTTCATCGATAGGCGGTTTGGTAGAGTCGACCACGTCCAGGAGTTCGGTTGGTCGAGGTGGTTAGCGCGCGTTGTACGGGAAGGTACGGTCTCGATTGGTGATTCCGTGAATATGGTTATTACTTGAAACCGCTAGAATTCCACCATGGTGACAGTTGCTGATAGCTGGATGATGCGAAGAGGCGGACGAAGGCTGGGGTTTGGTGAAAGGCTCTCACGGGGCTGGAAGATGACGAAGCTCGGGATGGCAGTGGTCAGGGCTGACCCAGAGTTGATGGTTTACACCTTTCTTTCTGCTGTATTTTCTCTGATAGCGATCGGTGCGGCTGTCTCCAGCTCGGTCGGTCTGGATGTAATCGCCTCAGACCCCGAGTGCGTAGGTGAAGAATGTGGTAGCGAATTGGTTCTCGCTCACGCGGCAATTTGGTTCGTCTTCTATTTGCTAGTATCTGTAATCACGGTCTTCTGGAACGCTGCGATCATCGCAAGCGCCTACGAGCGCCTCAGCTCGGGGACTAACCCAAGTTTCTCCTATGGCATAGGGCAAGCGATCAAGTGCCTACCCCAGATTTTGGTTTGGGGCGTAATTGCAGGCACGGTCGGTCTTTTCATCCAGATCCTCGAGGGGGTTGCCCATAGCGAGGACTCCCCCCCGCCGCTCAGAGTAATTGCAGGGCTGGCTAGTTTCAT
>CAXEIX010000050.1:0-6351 GCA_963996605.1 uncultured Candidatus Poseidoniales archaeon
ACTCCCATGGAGTCCTAGAAACGGTACGAGCCATCAGGGACCAGGCAGGTCAGGACGCGCAGATCATCGCAGGGAACGTTGGCACCCCCGAAGCGGCAGAAGCGCTAATCGAGAGCGGTGCGAATGCAATCAAGGTCGGGATTGGTCCCGGCTCGATATGCACCACCAGGATCGTCACCGGAGTTGGGGTACCCCAGTTCACTGCAGTGATGAGCGCAGTCGAGGCTTGCTCAAAGAGGGGCGTCCCGGTGATTGCCGATGGGGGGATCAAGTACAGCGGGGACATCGCCAAGGCAATCGCATCCGGCGCAGATTGCGTGATGGTCGGATCGCTTCTTGCTGGTACCGATGAGTCCCCAGGGGAGACCATCCTCTACCAAGGCAGGGCATACAAGCAGTATCGGGGCATGGGATCCCTAGGCGCAATGAGCAAGGGGTCTTCCGATCGCTACTTCCAGTCCTCCCAGGGAGACACAAAGAAGTACGTTCCAGAGGGGATCGAGGGGAGAGTTCCCTCCAGAGGGTCGGTTGACCAGGTCCTGTACCAGCTGATGGGTGGCCTCAGGAGCTCCATGGGGTACACCGGAAACCCAACCATCCAGGCCATGAAGGCCGACTGCAAATTCGTTCGAATCACCAATGCCGGACTCTCCGAGAGCCATGTCCACGATGTGGAGATAACAAGAGAGGCCCCCAACTACAGGAGGAGATGAGATGGAGCAGCTGCATCTCGGAGGAGGGTGCTTCTGGTGCACCGAAGGTGGCTTGCTAGGACTAAGGGGGGTGCACGAGGTAGTCCCCGGATACAGCGGGGGTCATGTGGACAACCCGACCTACGAGCAGGTATGCGGGAAGAAGACCGGCCATGCAGAGGTCGTGAGGGTGACCTTCGATCCGGATGTGATCCCGAGGATGACCGTCCTCAGGGTCTTCCACACACTCTTCGACCCCACGCAGCTGAACAGGCAGGGTAACGACGTAGGGCCCCATTACCGGAGCATCGTCCTGTACTCCAACGAAGAGCAGAGGAGGGATGCGGAAGCCGCCATAGAGGAGGTTTCCAAGTACTACGACAAACCCGTGGTCACGGAGGTCGTGGAGCTGGAGAAGTTCTGGATCGCTGAGGACTACCATCACGACTACTTCGCCAGGAACGGGACTTCGAATCCTTACTGCGTAGCAGTAGTAGCACCGAAAATCGCTAAGGTCAGGTCCCTTCACGCGGAATTGTATGAGTGAGTCCGAGTTGCGGCCGGAGCCTTGGGCTTTCCACCTCCTAGGCCTGATTTCCCCGCTTCTTGCGATATCCGGGAACATACTCGGAGTGATTGAGGACCAGATCTTCGTGGCGATGGGAGTGGTGTTCGTGTGGGGCGTGGCTCCGATCCTGGACATCGTGATGGGGGATTCGAAGGTGGCGAGGCCCCCTCGGGATTCGGGCACGCCATTCGAGGTCCTTCTCTGGGTGCACGGGATCCTACAACTCGTCGTAGTTGGTACATTCTTCTGGTTCGCTTCGAACGAGGGCCTCACGATGTGGCTTGTGGTGGGTGGCCTATCTTCCGGGCTCAGCGCTGCCGCCTCGGCTATCGTGACTGCGCATGAGCTGGGTCACAAGAAGAGGGGGAGTCCGGGTTGGAGGCTGGCCAGGGTCATCCTGTTCTCGGTCAACTACACGCATTTCACCTACGAGCACAATCACGTCCACCACAAGTGGGTGAGCACCGACAAGGACTCTGCCAGCGCAAGGGCCGAACAGGGGCTGTGGTCGTTCTGGCTCAGCACGATTCCAGGGCAGTTCGCCTCCTCGGTGAGAGTCCACAACAAGAAGGGTAGGACCGGTTTGAGCAATCCTTCGTACCGGGGACTGCTGCTCCAGATGGCCACGTTGCTGGCGATCGCGTTCCTGCCCGGGGAGATGGGCTGGTTTGACGGGATTCCCGTGGCAGTAGGCTGGCTCATCCTCTCTGCCATCAGCATCCTCACCCTGGAGTACGTGAACTACATCCGCCACTGGGGATTGAGGAGATCGGAAGACGAGAGGTTCGCCAAGGAGCACTCGTGGAACACTGAGGCTCGCTGGTCTAGGTGGAGCCTGCTCGAGCTGACCCGCCACTCCGACCACCACCTCCGTGCCAGCGTGCCGTTCTGGAAGCTCAGGCCCTACGAGGGCACGCCCGAGCTCAGATGGGGCTACTACGCGTCATGGTGGCCATGCCTGGTACCGCCGGTCTGGAAGAGGGCGATGCGAAGCAGGCTGCCGGATAACCGGCAGTAATGCGCTCGGTAGTAGCGCAATTCTCAATAGTGCCTCAATGAGCAACTCGCACGTGGTGCCAGAATCGTCCGAGGTCGGATCGCCGAGCACGACCTCCGCGCTGATCCACACTGGACTGCTTTCGGTGGGCCTGAGCAACCTCTTCTGGAAGGGGAGCGAGATCAGCGCGAACCCTGACGAGAGGATGCTGATCCTGGCGATGGGCCTCTTCTGCCTGGCGATCCCGTTCCAGGGCCTGTACATCCTCCTGTCGAGGATGATCAGGGAGTACGACTCCTCGGCGAAGCTGGTGATGCCCGAGTCGATTCTGCGGCTTGCATCGGTCTGCGAGATGGTCAGCTACAGCTGCGGGATCACCGGATTCTGCCTGATGCTGATGCGCACCTCGACCATCCTCGGCGGAATTCTTCTCTCCTCGGCAGTCCTAGTAATACTCCTGGCCAGGGCTGCGATGGTGAAGGCGTACCAGGCCAACCAGACTGCTTACTAGAAGGATATTCAAACCCCGTTCGGTCGGCTGGGTCATGCTGGATCGCCTGATGGGGTATGGTGATCGGGACAAGGGCCCTGATACCGCGCTTCTGACGACCCTATTCCTTGTTCTGATGCTATTCTTCATCTCGGAGTCGGGATCATTGGAGGCTTCGCAGACGCAGGAGCAGGTGGCGACCTCGAGCATCCTCCCAGATGCTGCCCTCGGGTCGTTCCGCGTTGCTTGCAGCATCCTGGTGGTTATCACTCTCTCCTGGATTGCATTGGACCCGAAGGGTAGCGGCGATCACCCGCTGTACCTCAAGGAGCGCAAGCTACTGCCGCGGAAGGTAGTCGGCCCCACGAGGCTAGCCGCATTCACGATGTGGCACTTCGCACTGATCGGGGTGAGCTTCGGCGTCTCAGGGGCGGCCACTTGGATCCATGCATCAGGGGGCACGGTCCCGGAGTGGATGCTAGTCTCCTCCCCCATCCTGTTCTCGACCTCGTATGCTTGTGCGATCCTGGTCACCTGCACGATATCGTTCCACATCATCGGTGACAACATCGCCAAGGGGTACCGAGTCTCCCACCTATTCACTTGGTACGAGATACTGATGCACAATGGCAACGTAGCACTGCTAGGAATCTCCCTGCTAGTTAATGAGATGGAAGTTGAGTTCTATTTCCTGGCGTTCCCCGCCGTGTTTGGTATCGCATATGTCGCCTGGGCAGCCATCTATGCAAACTTCATCTCAGGGGTCTTCATCTACGACTTCATAGACTACAGGATGAGGGGTGCTCCGGTAATCTACCTGGCACTGATGTCCCTGCTGATCTCCTTCTTCTTCGTGGTGATGGCACTAGACAGGATCGCCGAGTGGAACACCGTCCTAGCCGCTGTAATTATCTCCGCGATGACCTGGCGGATCTCGACCATCAAAAAACCCGGTCAGGGATAGAGTCGCCTCTCAGACCACGAATCGCCAGTCTTGGTCAGGACGACCCTCTCATGCAACCTGCTGGGACGGCCGGACCAGTACTCGATGCGATCCACGGCGATTCTGAATCCCCCCCAGAATGGAGGCATGGGGACTTCGGTGCCCTCGAACTCGCATTCCATCTCCTCGTACTTCCTGAGCAGGTCATCTCTGGATTCCAGCGTTCGACTCTGGTCCGATGCCCAAGCGCCGATCCTGCTCTTCCTGGGCCTGGATGAGTGGTATTCCTCTACTTGCGACCTCTCCATCTCGCGAGCCGTCCCCTCTATCCTGACCTGCCTCTCCATCTCGGGCCACCAGATGGTCGCTGACACCGTTGGAGTTTGTTGGATCTCGATGGACTTGTCACTCTCCAGATTCGTGAAGAATCCTACCTCCTCCCCCTCCAGGAACTTCAGCAGGACCACCCTATTCCGGGGGGCTCCCGATCCATCGACCGTGGCTAGGCTAATCGCATTGGGCTCGATTACTCCCTTTTCCCTTGCTTCCTGAATCCATTTCGATAGGAGGGACAGGGGTTCATTCGGGTCCTCGATGGAGATCTCCCCCCCATCGCGATAGTCGATGCGGTCGGCCTCCATCTGTCTTATCGAGCGGATTCGCATATGTATTGCTGTCGAAGGGGGGGTCTGAAACTGAATGAACTAAAGGGTAAATTCCCAGCGCGTCCCATGGGTTGGACTTTCGATGCGGGCAAGATCCTCCTAACCGCGGTGATAATCTTCTCGATAGTACAGATATCCGAGAGGAGCACCCTGATGGCTGCAGTTCTGGCATCTATCCCCATCGTCAGCGTACTATCGATGATGGTGATGTTCCATGAGGGTCAGACGGCTCTGGAGATCTCCGCATTCGCGAAGGACATCGTCTGGCTGCTCATCCCATCGCTGCTGATGTTCATAGTGATGCCCTGGTTAATCGAGTCGAGGAGCTGGGACTTCTACCCTGCTCTGGCCGCTGGTCTTGCGTGTACCGTTTCTGGGTACTTCCTGATGGTTCAGGCTATGGAGAAGTTCGGCCTTTCGGCGTAGGTGATTAGATGCCTGTACTCAACGTCGCATTAGTCGGTTCGGAAGACTTGGCCAGGAGATTGGGCAAGAAGGGCGACACCCGAGACATAGAGTCGTATGTCCACAAGGAGAGCAGGGGCGAAGAGGTCAGGATCCTTTCCCTCCTGAGGCCCCTGAAGTTCCCCGAGAGCATCAGGCCCATGCTAAGCGTGCTCGATGTGTGCAAGGCGGGATTGCTCGAGATACCGGAGCTGAGTGCATCGGTCGGAGAGGCGATGGTTGCACTGGGTTGCGCTGGCATTTCCAGGGGTAGCGCCATCATCTCGCCCGACGAGGGGGTCTGGATCGACTCCGACCAAGTGAGGGTGATGCTGGATCAAGCCGGACTCGGGGACTGGGAGATCGTGGAGGGGGAGATCGACGAGCATGGGATCCGTGACCGACTCTTCGAGATTCAAGACGAGATGGCAGCCTCGATGGAAGCATCGAACTCATCCCCGCTGATTCTCCCTGTCGACCAGCATTTCAACGTCAAAGGAGTAGGCTTGGTGGCGATAGGATACGTCCAGTCGGGGAGCGTCTCGAAGCATGACGAGGTGGAGGTGATGCCAGCATCCGATGTCGGCGTCGTAAGGTCTCTGCAGGTGATGGACGATGACGTTGATCGCGCGATCACCGGGGACAGGGTAGGAGTGGCATTGAGGAACCTCAGGGAGCAGTCCCTCCACAGGGGCTGCATGATCTGCGTTCCGGGAGAGGGGGGCCTGGCGAGTCATGAGAAGTCACGCTTCGAGTTGGAGGTCGCTCCCTTCCAGAGGAAGGCACTGGCGGTAGGGGAGGTGATCCACGCGGCTTCCGACCTGCAGTTCTCGGTCGGCAGGGTCTCCGCATTGGATGGCTCCTCGGTCACAGTCGACTGGGAGTCGCCCCTCTGGATCCGGGCCGATGGGAGCTCGAGGGTTCTGATCGTTCAACTGGATGCGACTCCCATGCGAGTGATGGGAACTGCGAGTGGCATCGAGTCGGTCGGCTAGACTGCCGATGCCTCGCTGGGGGTGGCCAGCTCCTCTAGGTAATCGGAGACCATCCTCCCGAGCTTCCTCTGGTCGCCCTCCTTGTGGAGCTCGACCCTCATCGAGGATGCCCCGGGGAGGCCCTTGGTGAATGAGACGGCGTGCCTCTTCAGATTCTTGTTTGGGCTATCCGAATAAACGTCCTGGGCCAGCTCAAGGTACCTGTCCCAGCACCAGTGCCTGGCTATCGCGTCACCGCCCTCGCCCCAGGGCGGGGGCGAGGTGGTCCAGCCGAGGTCCCTCTTGATCTCGTAGAATATGGATGGCCTCCCTATGGCTCCCCTGCCGATCATCAGCCCGGTCGCCCCTGTCGCCTCTAGGCAGGCGAGTGCCGATGATGAGTCCGTGACGTCGCCGTTCGCGATGACCTCGATGCCTACTGACTCGGAGATCTCCCGGATCTGGGACCAGTCGGCCTCTCCGGAATACCTCTGCCTGAGCGTCCTGCCGTGGACGCAGACTCGCTCCACGCCCTCCTGCTCCAGCCTCTCGCATATCTCCAGGGCGGTATTGGGGCC
>CAXEIX010000051.1:0-6193 GCA_963996605.1 uncultured Candidatus Poseidoniales archaeon
ATTCTCCCTCACGGCCCTCTTCACAGCATCAAGGAACATTTCCTCGGGAACCGGTGGCATGCCCAGCCTGCGGGCTCCTTCTCGAGATCTCCTAGCGTTGTCACTCGGTCGGAACAGTACTACGCTACCATCCTCGGCATACTGTGCCTTCATCCCCTCGAACAGGCCCTGTCCGTAGTTGATCACGCCCGCGGCTGGAGACAGGCTGAGATTCTGGAAGTCCTGCATCACTCCTGAATCCCACTCTTCTCCCTGCTTACAGGTCGCGATGTACATACGATCAGTTTGCGTGAAACTGAAAGTGAGTGAGTCCCAGTCTATACCTAGCCCAGCGTCCTCGCTCACTCCCCGCACCCCAATTGTTGCAGAGGGGAACGCCTCGGCTTTCAACGGTTCCGCTGAGGACCCCCCCGGCATGGTTATGGCCCCTCACGATGACGTGGGGTAGAGCAACAGCCTTGGCAGGTGGATGGGTGAACTAATGCAATGGAATGAGGATGTCTGCATAGTCTCGGGAGACAATCGTGCATGGCAGGACGGAGGCGAGCCGAAGACCGTGATCGAACTCTGGTGCAGGTCGAGGTCTGGTCACTCGACTTTGCTACTCGTGAACGGACTCAAGCCCTACGTCGAGATATCCGACCCATCTACAGACGAGACTCTGCCAACACCAAAATTGTCCTTGGAAAAGGTATCCGATACCAAGGACGTACGCAGCGATCCTGAGCCCAGCGGGATGAAACTCTCCACCAGGGATGGCAAGTTGAGGCCGCACTACAAGGTGTTCGTGAGGGATACCACCAAGGTGCGTGGCGTCAGGAAGGCCCTCTCAGGTCTTGGGTGGACGGTGACCAGCGCAGACATACTATTCGTGCAGAGACTCCTGCTGGATCTTGATCTAGGGCCACACGTCCGGATGAGCGGGGAGGTTCTCTGGGCGGGCGATAGAGCCCCAGAAGAGGCGAAGAGCCCGGAGACTACCGACAGAGAGATTGCGCAGAGTAGGATCCTATCTGCCGGGGGCTCCGGCCTCTATCCACTCGACATGGTGGTTTCCTGCGATATCACTGGCCTTGAGCGAGCGGATCCTTTCCCTGCTCCGTTTGTCACACTCTCTTTCGACCTGGAGACCAGCATAGCTGACAACACCATACTCTGTGCGGCGGCCATCGTAGATAGGGGCGGGGAGAGGACGGAGTACCCTATCACCGGAGCTGAGACAGAGATACTAGAGAAGCTGACCGAGGTGGTCAGAACGGAGGATCCGGATTTCATTACTGGTTACAACATCGACAACTTCGACTTGCCAAGGATGGAGGAGAGATCAGAGGATATCTCGCCGAACTCCGAAAGCGATCGCGCGCCTCTTCTCGGCTGGGGCAGGGTTCCCATGTCGGAGAGCGAGATAAAGAAGGGCTGGAGAAGGCCAGGCAGGATTTTCCCCAATAGGGAGCAGAACAGAGTCTGGACAATCAAGGGAAGGATTCCCCTCGATGCTTGGTGGCAAGCCAGGCAGACCCTGAGGCCGCAGAGAGAGTCCCTCAAGTACGTCTCCAAGCTTCTGTGGCCCGATGACGACGAGATGCATAAGATGGATATTGATGCGAGCAAGATGGATGAGGAGTGGGCCGCGAGGCCGGACGAGGTCCTAGAGTACTGCGTCAGAGACACAGTCCTACCCCTGGACATTCTGGACAATCTGAAGTCGATAGCGAGGAAGGAGGCACTAGCTTCCGTTTCTCTGACAACCGTAGACATAGCTGCGACCAGTACGACCAGCCGATGGATCGACTCTCTCGTGATACGCCTGGCAGACAGGGAGGGAGTCGCAGTACCCAATACAAATCAAGGCCCAAGGAAGCAGGGAAAGATAGCAGGGGGATACGTGCATGAGGTGGATCCCGGTGTCGAACCATGGGTTGTAGTGCTTGACTTCAAGTCGATGTACCCATCCATAATGATCTCTAACAATATCTGCTCGACGACCCTGGTCAAGGACGACAACGAGGACGAATCACACAGTGTATCCCCAACAACAAACACTCGTTACATCTCCAAGGAAGAGCGTCTGGGCTTGGTCCCCCAACTGCTCGATGGCCTGATGCAAAGCAGGGACATCCACAAGGCCGCGCTCGCGAAGGCGAATGAGGAGGGAGACAAGGAGGAGGCGTTCCTGCAGGACCAGTTGCAGTATGCCGTCAAGATACTCATGAACTCCTTCTATGGTGTGTTCGCCTCGAACTTCTACCGCTTCACACATCCGAGCCTTGGTGCCAGCATCACCGAATGGGCACGACACAACATCAAGTCGATCATCTCCAAGGTCGAGGACGAGGGGCACAGCGTGGTCTACTCTGATACAGACTCGATTTTCGTACGAGCCCCGGTAGACGAGGACTCCCCCAAGAACAGGCCCACAGGCTCAGAAGATCTCGGGAAATGGGAGGAGGCAATGAGTTCCTCCATGGAGTTCGGAGAATCGCTCGCAGAGAGGTTCACCAAGGAAGGCGCCGAGCTCGAATTCGAGACTGCCCTCTCATCATTCTTCAGCCATGGGGCAAAGAAGCGATACGTGGGCAGGGTCGTCTGGCCTAGGGAAGAGATGCTAATCAGAGGTTACGAAGTCAGGAGGACCGATTCCTTCCAGATCCTCTCAGATACCATGACACAGATGTTTGAGATGATTCTCGATGGCAACACAATAGGGGCTGTGGACATGACCAAGTCGGTTATAGACAGGGTCAGAGAGGGAGATGTAGAACCTTCACAACTGGTTATCAGCAGGTCATGCAAGGGGAGATGGGACTCAAAGAAGAATCAATGGGACTTCGACAGTGTGTATGCAAACCCGGACGGCTTGCCCTATGTTCGTGCTGCGAAGCAGAGGATAGCAGCAGGTCTGCAGTTCACACCTGGAATGAAGGTCGGATACATCATCACCAAGCCGGATGAGGGGGACAAGAAACTCGGTGTGAGGGCGTGGTTAGTTGATGAGATAGGGGGGGAACCACCGGATTACGATAGGGAATACTATGCCGGTAGGCTAGCTAAGTCCCTAGGAAGGGTCACAGATGCATTCGGATGGGATGAAAAGAACCTACTGAAGGGGACTAGGCAGGATTCTCTCGACAAGTGGTTTTAGATTTATCACAGATACGACGAGCCGTAGGATTGATTTTACCTCACCATGGCCCGCATAGCATAATGGCAACGACCAGAGGCCTAGCTTGCTTGATGGCGATAGTGTTCCTAGCTCCCATGCTGGCCGGGTGCACAGACGTTCTGGGAGGTAACAGCCCGCCGACTGCGACCATGTCAGTGGATCCAAGTGGAACTGTAAAGGCGGGCTCTTCAGTCACATTCAGCGCAGCAGGGTCCTCGGATCCAGATGGTGATTCTCTCACTTTCGAATGGGACTTCGGTGACGGCAACACTGGAACAGGTCTCACGACAAGCCATGCATACGCACAACCCGGGGAATACGTGGCTGAGTTGGCCGTGGGGGATGGCACCCATGAGGCAACTACGAGCATGTCGATCACGGTGGTCGACTCTTCAGCCAGGGAGCCAAAGGCCAAGATTACCCCTAGCAAGGACGACGACTGCGAGGGCGAGGAGTCGTCAGCTAATGGAGACATGGTGATAGTGTGGGTTTGCGATGATGACAACGACATCAACGATCGTGACATAGAGGTCAGTACAACGATAACTCTCGATGGCTCGGACTCGTGGGCAGGATGCGACCCAGATGACTCCAGTTGCTACTCAGAGGAGTATCTGGTGGAGTGGAGGTGGGATCTCGATACATACACGGACTCCGATAACGATGGGGTCGCTGACAATGATGTTGATGCCACGGGGGAGACCTACACGTGGGACTCGAGACCAGCTGGTGCTTGGGAAGTAAGACTGACAGTTGTCGACAACAACGGATTCGAGGACAGCACTGATTCGATGGTATATGTCAATTACAGGGGCGTTTGGAGTGACTTCGTCATAGACAGAGCCCAACCGAATCCAGTCCTAATGACATGGGAGTACCCAGTAACATACGACCAGGAGTCGAAGGACAGGATTAGGTACATGAGGGCGAAACTATCCTACCCTCAGGAGGACGATGACCAGGTTGCAGGGGGAATACCCGGGCAGACCACAAACAACAGATTGGATCTGTACATGTACAACAGCACCGACGAGGAGATTTCGAACACGACAGGGATTGAGAACGACAACAGAGACGCTGGAGATTGTAGCAGTGACGAGTATTGCGTATGGATGGTGATCGGAGGGTCTACCGTCAGAGGATTCCTGCCGGGAGATTGGACAGTTGACTTGGAGAATGCCGAGAATCACAATACTGAGGTAAATCAGTTAGTGATAGAGTTGCAGTACCGATAGTTACGCCAACCGTCGGATTTGCTGAATAGGTAGCAATCTGGGACTAGCATACCGAAAACGGCAGGGAACGGTTCATATACGCCTCTCCGGTCGGCGGGCCTACCTTAGAGGTGTAAATAATGGGTTCACAATGGGAAGACAAGAGCAAGCCGCATCTGAATATCGTTTTCGTTGGTCACGTAGATCACGGAAAGTCGACAACCGTCGGAAGACTACTACTGGATAGCGGCCACATAGAACAACACGTGATTGATGGTCTAGAGAAGGATGCAGCGGACAGAGGGAAGGCCGGTTTCGGTTTCGCATACGTCATGGATGGACTGAAGGAGGAGAGGGAGCGAGGGATAACCATCGACGTCGCTCACAAGGAGTTCTTCACACCCAAGTACTACTTCACAGTCATCGATGCACCGGGTCACCGTGACTTCGTCAAGAACATGATCACAGGAACAAGCCAGGCAGACGCTGCAGTCCTTAACGTCGCAGCAAACGACGGCGTGAACGCACAGACCAAGGAGCACGCATTCCTAGCTAAGGTTCTGGGAGTCAAGGAGCTAATTGTCAACATCAACAAGATGGACATCAGCGGAGTAGACTGGTCCCAGGACAAGTACAACAGTGCAGTAGAGGAGGTTTCCAACCTACTGAAGATGGCAGGTTTCGCTGCCCAGATAGATAGCATCCCCTTCGTTCCATGCAGCGCACTAGCTGGTGACAACGTATTCAACAAGAGCGAAAACACGCCTTGGTACAACGGCCCTACTCTGTTCGAGGCAATCGACGCAGTGGAGATGCCCCCGAAGCCAACTGACAGGCCACTAAGGCTGCCCATCCAGGATGTCTACAAGATCAGTGGAATCGGGACCGTTCCAGTAGGAAAGGTCGAGACTGGCATCCTCGAGAGAGGGAAGACGGTGGTCTTCAACCCCAGTCAGAAGTCTGCAGAGGTCAAGGACATCGAGATGCACCACACAAGCCATGCGAAGGCAGAGCCAGGCGACAACGTCGGGTTCAACGTTCGTGGGCTGGCGGCTAACGATATCCGAAGAGGAGACGTAGCTGGCTACGGTGACAACGAGCCTATGTTCGTCAGGCATGACGAGACTTTCGTTGGACAGGTCCAGCTAATGGACATCCCGAAGGCGATAGGAGTAGGTTACACACCAGTGTTCCACGCTCACACCGCACAGGTCGCAGTTCGATTCGTGGAGCTTCTAGAGAACTCGAAGACGAAGGAGGCCAACCCAGCCTTCCTGAAGACTGGAGATGCTGCTCTGGTTAGGTTCCAACCTACCAAGCCAATGGCAATCGAGCAAATGGATGCATTCCCAGAGTTGTCTCGCTTCGCAATCAGGGACATGGGCAAGACCGTTGCCGCTGGCGTCTGCATGAAGATAGACAAGAAGTAATCAGACTCTGGTGAAGTGGATGCCGGTTGTCACGACTATCAAGCTGACCGGCGACAACCACGAAGACGTTGACTTAGTCTGTCAGCAGATCAAGGGCATCTCAGACGAGACAGGTGTCAAACTAAGAGGGCCCATTCCCCTGCCAACTCGCAGGCTGGTAGTTCCTTGCAGGAAGAGCCCCGATGGAGAGGGCGCGGAGACTTGGGATCACTGGGAGATGAGAGTCCACAAGCGACTACTGGAGCTAGTGACCAATACGGCGAAGGACGAGAAGTCCTTGAGGAAGGTTCTCAGAATTCCTATCCCAGACTCGGTCACCATCGAACTATCTCTAAGAAATCTGAATTGAGTTAGTCAAATCCACGAGGACTCAGGACAACACTGAA
>CAXEIX010000052.1:0-6192 GCA_963996605.1 uncultured Candidatus Poseidoniales archaeon
GAGAATCTCGGAATGATAATTCCGGGCGCGATTTTGACGGGCGTTGGCGCATTCTTGGCAGTGGTCGCTTCGTTTGTTCACATCTCTTCGTGGGCCAAATCCTATGCCGAAGCCGGCAAGTCCGCTCCAAGGTGGACCTGGATGGGGATGGTGTTCGCCGTTTTACTCCTGATCCCCGGCATAACCTTGCTTATCATTGGGTCCATTTCATCCGGATCTATCCACCATCATGAGGAATCATCATCCGCTCGTTTGTGGATTACCGATGCAGACGGCATGGGCGATCAGGGGTTCATCATTTTCATAGAGGGGGTACCGGGGGACTTCGATAATGACGGGATACACGATTACTGTGAGATTGCGACTGTGAACGCCACTCATTCGGGCCCCTGGATGAGCGATCCGTGGACGTCACGGGCGAAGCAGAATGATGCAGACCAAACGAGGCAGGTATTCGAACTTGAAATCGCCCATGACGAAAGCGGGTGCGATGCAAAGGTATGGCCTGAACAGAAAGGGAGTCTGGTGAAGCTAGGTCGGGCCTGTTACGGCTGTATGGCAGGCTACACCGATATTTCAGCCTCTAGAAACGATGCCTCTTACCCTATTCCAATGTGGATACAGGATGGAGAGAAAGTTGTGGAAGCCATAGGCTTGACAATAGCCGGCTCAATCATGTCTGGCATCGGCTCGCTATCTCTCGTTGGTCTGGGTATCATCCGAAAGGCGTTCAAGGCCAAGCCCACTCCTGCTCACAAAGACCCCATGGCTCCAGCCATCGAGGTACTGGACGCGATAAAGGGCAAGCCAGTACGATTCAGAATAAATGACCTCCCCGGTAGCAGCTCCGCCTGGGTGGGGATATACCCGTCTAGCACCCCAGACGATGAGCACGGAGAGGAAGGTGTCCGATGGAACTGGCTGAATAAGATAGATGTGAGCAATGCGACATTCCCCGAGAAATCCGAGGGACGCTGGAGTATACGCGTCTTCTCAGATAGTGGATTCACCCTGGTCGGCCGAGAGGACTTTGATATCCTACCCAAAAAGGATAGGTGGTGGGAGGGATGATGCTGGCATCATATTCCACCCCTTACTGATAACGGCATCAGCAAGCGTGAGAAACTAGGGGCATAGACTAAATCCAATTCGCGAGGCGGCGACCTGATGACAGGTTGGATCATGGCAATGACTGAAGGCGGAATGACGAGAATAAGGATGGATGCAATATGTGCATACCAGGAAACTGAGGGCGGTGGCAGACTACTCGTTTACACTAAGGATAATTCACTTTTCGAAATTGTAGAGGATATTCAGGCTACAATGAACAAACTAGACTCTGAATTCGGAGTAAACTGATTCTATTCGAACCTCTATGATACGAATTGGTATCTATCGATAAGATGGCTTGCTGTTTAACTTAACAGCAACCATCGCACGAACAACTAGGACCACAGGGGTCGCAGTCGCAGCAGTCACAAGGCATGATCCGTTGAGGGCAGATTATTATTTCAAGATATTCAAATTAATATCTCCATAATTAGGAGTTTGATATGGTGCCAAGGCTACCATTTTTCGACAAGGTCACGACTAAGAGTAGGGAATGGCTGCTTGGCAATGATCTGATGGACGAGACCCCGAACACTACATTGAAGCGGAGAGTTCTAGCAAGCAAAGCGTTCCGGGCTTTGTTAGTCTTCTCTGCATTTCGCGCGGTCTACGGAGCCGTAATTCTGGCTGTAACCTATCTACTCGCGACTAGCGGTGAAGCCCCTCTCTGGGCATCAGTTGCCTTCCTACTCACTTCTATGGTAGTCTCCAGGGTGATTTTCAGAGCCATTAAGAGGAAGTGGCCCGGTTTGTTCTCATAGGGCCTCACCGAGCCTCCTCATTATCGTGGTCGCCGACTCAACGCTTTCGATAGTCTCCACACTCTTGCCTGCCGACCAGATGTCGGATGACTTCGCCCCGCTGGACATCCTCCTCCAGCGTCTGAATGATATCGTGTTCATCAGCCATCGGGTCCTATGCTTGAATCGGCCTGAGAGGAGGGCGCGGACGAACCATGGGTTCTCCCTGCGGTACTTTGGGGTCTTGATGACCGAGACAGGGATTCCTGTGAGCTTGACAGTCCAGTCGATATCTCCCTCACCTGCTCCCACTATGGCCTGCTTGTATCCTTCTGGCATAGAACACTCTTCGGTAGCGATGAACCGAGTCCCCATCTGGACTCCCTCATAGCCGATCTTGAGAGCATCTCTCAACTCCTCCTCACTGCCAATGCCCCCAGCGCAAATCAGGGGCAGCCCTAGGTCGGAGAGGGATTCGTACATCTCCTCCATACTGCCGGTACCCAGATGCCCTCCTGCCCTGTCGTTGACGCAAATCAGGCCATCAACGCCGCACTCGACCCCTTTCTCAGCATGGAATCGGGTCGTTACATCGTGGTAGACGAAACCACCCCTTGAGTGCACCCTATCGCATACCCAGTCTGGCTTCCCCAGGGAGGTCACGAAGAAGCTGATTCCCTCGTCTAGCGCGATGTCAATCCATTCGGACATCCTCTGCAGGTACTTGTCGTTGCCCTTCTCTATCAGGGCATTGAACCCAATCGGCCTATCCGTCTTGGATCTGATGTAACGGATGCCATCTACCAGGCCCTGATTCAGGTCGGGCTTGTCAAAGCCGTGCACTACGGTCAAAGAGACTGGTTGAATGATGGCCATCCCCCCGCCATTTGCTGCTGCTGCGACCAGCTCAGGATTGGAACATGGGTACATTGCCCCGCAGATTATCGGAAACTCGGAACCGGTGTGCTCGATTAGCCTATTTTCCACCATGCAATCAAATTCCGGAAGAAAGGATGAGAAATAACAGTTGATGTGAAAGAGCGCATCCCGAAACTACTCAAATAGTGCTATTCGCTGGAAGACGCATGGTCGACTTCCGCCTCAACGAAGAGCAGATGATGATACGTGATATGGCAAGGGAGTTCTGTGACGAGGAAGTAATTCCCAATGCAGAGGAATGGGACAAGAGCGGCACATATCCACTAGATGCGATTGCGAAGGCCCATGAGTTGGGTCTACTGAATGTTACAATCCCAGAGAAGTACGGCGGTGCTGGCATGTCCACTGTTGACGAGATGATAATCTGCGAGGAGCTCTCCCGGGGAGACCCGGGTTTCGGCACCGCTTCATACCACACTATGCTTGCATCATTCCCGATCCTGACAGGAGGTACTGAGGAGCAGAAGTCGGAATACCTGGGGAGGGTTGCTTCAGGCAAGCTGGCGGCATATTGTGTGACTGAGCCCGATGCTGGTTCGGATGTCCAATCCCTGAAGACCGAGGCCGTCAGAGATGGTGATGGCTATCTGATCAATGGAAGCAAGGCATGGATCTCCGGTGCTGGATACGCAGACTGGTTCTTCGTCCTAGCATACACAGACAAAGAAGCCGGATACGGGGGCCTCAGTGGATTCATCGTCGATGCCGATTCACCGGGGATTGAGCTCGGCAAGAAAGAGGAGAACATGGGGCAGAGATGCTCCGACACCAGGGGCGTGAATTTCACCGATGTCAGAGTCCCGGCGTCAAATCTGATCGGAGGAGTGGAGAATGGGGGATGGATGAACGCGATGAAGGCATTTGATCACTCTAGGCCCGCAGTTGCGGCGGCCGCTGTAGGGAACGCCAGGGGAGCGATGGAGGAGGCATGGACATACGCTAAGGAGAGGAAGACCTTCGGGAAGCCGATTTCCAAGCACCAGTCGATCTCGTTCATCCTGGCAGACATGGCCACCAAGATAGAGGCTGCTAGGCTCCTAACCCTCAGTGCTGCCAATGCCCTAGACACAGGGGAAAGAGCGACTCTGAAGTCGGCGCATGCGAAGAGGTTCGCTGCGGACATGTGCATGGAGGTAACTACCGATGCAGTCCAAGTCCTTGGCGGGTACGGCTACTCTGAGGAGTACCCAGTAGCGAGGAGGATGAGGGGGGCTAAGATCTACCAGATATTCGAGGGAACCAGCCAGATCCAGAGAATGATCATCAGCAGAGAGCTAGAGGATTCATTCTAGCTCTCTGGATTCCTCTGCCTGAGAGCCTCGGCGGCTACTACTGCCATGGGCGCCTGTAGGTTGTATGAAGGGACAAAGCCAGACATTGGGACTCTAATCACCGAGTCGGATTCCTTCAGTATGTGTTCGGATATGCCGTCATGCTCCCCCCCAACTACAAGGAGTATGTTCCCAGTCAGATCCTCGTCCCATGGGCCTAATTCGCCAGAATCCTCCAATGAGATGACCCGGAAGCCAGCTTCCTTAGCCATGAGGGTGATGTCCCCCCCATTCACCCAATGCACTGGCATGAACCTATGAGCCTTCATTGAAGCCCGTCTCGCAGCCTTCTTCTCGGCGTGATTCAGTGATCCGTCAACGAAAACGGCCTGAGCCCCGCTTACCTCTGCAGTTCTGATTGTGAAGCCGATGTTTACCGGATATCTTGCTCCATCAAGAAGCCAGCACAGACCCCCAGAGGACAGTATTTCGGCGACTGTTGCGTCTGGCCTCCTCCCTACTAGTGCAAGTATCGGTGGTGGCCTTTCGCCATCGTTGACACGAGACATCCTCCACATGTCCGACTTGGAAGACTCGCGAACTGTAATTCCTCGTTCCTCGGCCAAATCCCTCAACCTCATGGCTTCGGCGTCATTGGATCCTCTGTAGAAGAGGACGAGGGTGACTTCCTCGGATTCCAGGGCTTTGGAGACTTCTGTCACGCCACAACGCTGCACGTACCTCTGGTTCGGCTCTGGATTAATCTGCTTTCGGTTTCACTCTCTAACGATTGTGTTGGTGGGAACTGCTCCGTAGTTGTTGATCTGAGGTTGCCCGTCAACCATCATTAGGACAATTATGACTAGGCCGATTATCGACCCCAAGAAGGGAATAAACACCAACAAAATGTACCATCCGGAGTATCCGATATCATGGAATCGCCTCACTGTTACCGCCAGGTTCGGGATGATTAGCCCCAAGAAGACAATGATGCCGAAGATGTCTCCCGGGCCATCGAGAATGGTACTGATCATCACATCGATGGAATCGGCAGTCGCGAGGGCAACGAAGAAGAATAGTTGGAACCACCAGTACTCCGACCTCGAGGCCCGATCGCTGAAATTCAGGAAGTTTCGGATTACGTTGTCTATAGAGTCCATGAACGACATAGTGTGTTCTGGCCTCGGAGAGAATTCGAAATCTTGGAATGGATTGGTTTTTGCGGGGCTGATCATTATTGGCTCGGGGGCTCCTTCTACGGCACCCTGCTTCCACCATTCTACCGAGGGGTCTTCCTTCATTGGCTAGTGGACCATGAGAGGGGTAATCGAATTATCCCATAATTCTCCGACTAATCATGGATAGGGATTAGGATCTCGTTCCTCCGCAAGAAGGGAAGGGTAGTGTTTGGATTGTCGTAAACTGCCAGCATCGCTGGACCCGATGACTCGAGTCCGGTTTTGGATACGAGCCTCATGAGCCGTTTCTTGAGGCGTTCTGTCTTCCTTGAGCCCGAAAGTCCAGTGAACTTGAGAGCGGCGAATGATCTCCCCGATGTATTGACCAAATGGACTCCGCCATCGTTTGGGCTGGGGAGATCTTCCATGGCGTACTCTGAAGGCATCGTGAATGCCATCATGGTACCATCCCCCTCCTCCCATATGTGCACCGGGGCGGTCATTGCAATCATCTGCTTCTTCTCGTTCCTGCCGAAGATGTACCCGGCAATCCTACGAAATCCGCCGCTGGAACCGCGCCAGTTCGTTCCTTCTGTCCTCACCCTGGCCTGAATAGTGTCAGAGTAACTCCTGACCTCGAATCCTGAATGAGACGCTGTCACCTCGTAATCTGGCTCCTCCAATTGCTCGGACACGATTCTACGAAAGCGTATATGGCTTTGATTTTATGACTGGCTGCACGTGCGACGAGCATGGAAATTACCCGCAAACTGGTTCTTGCCTTCACCTTCGTTTTCGGACCAGTTGTTCTCGCTTCGTACGTATATGGCGTATCTCATGCTGAGAGTCCGATGGATCTGTGGGGAGGCGTTCCCGAGACCTGGAGGGATTACATCGTCCCATTCATGTTCGTGGCTGCAATTGGTTTCCTGATTTACTGGAACATCGTTTTCT
>CAXEIX010000053.1:0-6055 GCA_963996605.1 uncultured Candidatus Poseidoniales archaeon
GGAATGTGTCATTACTCGATTGAGCGCGGTTAACATGATCATTTGGGTGAACTGGGGATTTACTACCAAGTTTCCCTCCTGAAGACTCGATGGCCCTATTTGCAATTACCTCGTTTGCATTCATATTGGTCTGAGTCCCGGAACCCGTCTGCCAAATTCTGAGTGGAAAGTGGTCATCTAGAGATCCGGAAATTACCTCTTCACATGACTCTGAGATAAGTTTTCCAACATCATCGTCAAGGGCTCCTAGCATTACGTTTGTGACCGCTGCTGCCTGCTTAAGGATCCCAAATGCTCTAATGACAGATCGTGGCATTTGGTCCTCTCCGATATTGAAATTGATCAGTGATCTAGCAGTCTGTGCACCGAAATACCTGTCTGCAGGTACCTCGATTTCTCCCATTGTGTCTGTCTCAATCCTAATCTTGCCACGAATACCCTGAGGATTCCTGGCGACGTGGGATTTGGAAGTGATGTGAGAGGATTTTGACCCTGAGAGGGATGTCTCAATCATCTTCGAGATAGTTGCTGATCTTCCTTTGTCACGACCCTGTCCAACTCGCGCATCCAATCTTCTAGCCAGATCCTCAGGAATACTAACGGTAATTATTCTACGATCGCCTACACGATGCTTTGCCATGTTAATTTTATTAACAACTTATTAATAAAATTATTCACTGTCCGATTCAGACCCTTTCTACCTTGATTATCTTCTGAGGTGAGGACGGTCTGTCACCTGGTAGCGTCTCTGTGGATTCAATTGCTCGCACTACTTCCATTCCCTTGGCGACCTCTCCAAAAACCGCATGTCTGCCATCTAGCCAGGGAGTGAGGACTGTGGTGAGGAAGAATTGCGATCCTCCCGTGTTAGGTCCTGCATTTGCCATCGAGAAAATCCCTGGTTTGTCATGCTTCTTCTCCAATGCTGAACGCTCGCAGGGAATTTTCCAACCCGGGCCTCCAGTTCCTGCCCTTCCATTGTTAGGATCTTTAGAGTGAGGGCATCCTCCTTGTATCATGAAGTCCTTTATCACCCGGTGAAAGTGCATTCCATCATAGAAACCGTCATCCACCAATTTTAGGAAATTCCCGGTAGTCTCTGGGCATTCATCGGTATACAGCTCTATGTCTATTTCTCCAGCACTAGTAGTCATCCTCACGTAGGTCATATTGTGTTTCAGTCGTTCCAAGTTCAATATGGTATGGATGGCGTACTATGCTACTGTTGATCCGGGAGATGTTCCCTCTGGGAGTTCTAGAAGTCTCACTGTCCCATCTGGATCGAGGGCCCCGAGAATTAGGAATTGGGATACGAAACCGGTTGGAAGTGTCTTTTCTCCGAGATTTATCACAGCAACTACTGATTTTCCTATTAAATGGGATCTGGAATAGTTGGTAATTTGTGCAGAGCTCCATAGTTTTCCGACCACGGGTCCGAAATCCACTCTGATCTTGTAAGACGATTTCCTCATCTCCGGGAACTCTTGAACATCATCGACTACTCCGGTCCTCATGTCTACGGAGAAAAATTCCCCAATCCCAATGTACTCCTTTCTTTCTATCTTGGATGGGTGATACGAAAGGCTCTCCGAGTCTATTTCATGCTGACCCATTTGTTCAACTCGAGATTTCTGACTTGAGAGTGAGTGGGGTAAGGGTAATTCCTGCTTCTTGAAATGCATCTAGCCCTCCCTCCTGTCTGTCCAATATGGTGATGCATGATGCCACATCGCATCCCATCTCAATTAGTCTCTGAGCAGCCTTCAATGCTGACCCTCCCGTAGTGGTCACGTCTTCCAATAGTACTATCCTGTGGCCACTCTGAAGACTAGATCCCTCTATTCCCGGTGGATTTCCAGTCTTCCTGCCTCCTCTTCCCTTAGGCTCCTTCCTGACTATGAATCCCTTGAGCGAGGAGCCTCTTCCGGCCTTTGCAATTGCGATTCCAGTGAGTGGTACCGCTCCCAGTTCCAGTCCACCAACAGCATCTACTTGTCCTATTTTCTCAATTTGATGATGGATTAGCACCCCCAATAGATGGGCACATTCGGGATCCATCATCACTGGCTTCATGTCGAAGAAGTGCTTGCTCTTCCTTCCACTAGCAAGGGTAAAGTCCTCATTTTCGGAGTAGAGATAGGCCAAGTCTCTAATCCTCTCGATCAGTCTTTCTCTCGCCTGCTCTACAGTAGTTGATGTCATCCTACCTGAACTGGCCTAGACGAAATGGCATGAAGGTTGCCTTAGTTGGAGGGGTTTTTCGACGAGAAGTCGGTCAATGTTCTTGGACGGCCGTGTCCGAGTCGAGGATGCTGTAGCGAGGAAGAGCCATGACCAAAAGCCCCAAAATCGCGGAAATGGATATTGACAGGCTCGAGTCAGAGCGTTCCTCTTACTATGAATCGTTGGACGAGGGGATTGAGCAGGCGTATGCAATTGCCAGCGTTGCAAAGAAGAAGGGTTTGGATTTCTCAGAGTCGGTTGAAATCCCCCGGGCGTCGGATTTGGCGAGCAGGACAGAGAAGTTGCTCGAAGACCCATATCTATTCATTGACCCAACAAAGAGAAGTCAGTCGCCTTTGAAAATCGAGAGTAAACTCAGGGATCTTCTTCAGAAGCACGACAGAGAAACAGCTGCAATCATGATTGCAATTTCTGTGACAAAAGAGATGCATGCAGCAACAGGTGACAGGAGGAGAGCTATTGACTCAGGTCTGAGAGTTGGTTTAGCAGTACTCACCGAAGCAGTTCTAGTTGCCCCTCTAGATGGAATTGGGGATGTCAGAATCATGAGCAATGCTGATGGTTCTGAGTTTCTTTCAATCGACTTCTGTGGTCCGATTCGGGCTGCAGGTGGTACAGCCCAAGCCCTAGGTGTCCTAATTGGGGATATTCTTCGAAGAGAAATAGGAGTAGGCAGGTATATTCCAACGATACCCGAAGTAGAGAGAGTGAAGGAAGAGTTTGGCCTATATCGTGCCAATCTCCAATACAAGCCTCCTCCGGAGGAGACCGAGACTATTGTCAAAGAGTGCCCTGTGATGATTAACGGCGAAGAGACTGAGAGAATGGAATGTGCTGGCTACAAAGAAGTCAATAATATAGTCAATGAAAATGGCACATTCCGAACCAGAGTCAGAGGTGGCGTGATGCTGGTAATTGGGGAAGGTTTGTGCCTCAAGGCACCAAAAATCCAGGCACACACAGAGAGATTGGACGTTCCAGGGTGGGGTTTCATTTCCGAATTCGTTGACAAGCAGAAGGGTGGCGACTCCAAGGGGCCGGAAGAGAAGCGAAGGCTAATCCAAAAGGAGTCGAAATACATGGAAGACGTGATTGCCGGTAGACCGGTGTTTGGTGAACCGCGTGAGCCTGGAGGGTTCAGACTAAGATATGGAAGAAGTAGGGCTACCGGACTCGCAGCTGCAGGTCTGAACCCGATTACTATGGAGGCGATGGGGGGTTTTCTGGCGGTTGGTACTCAGATGAAGATCGAGGGCCCGGGTAAGGCATGTGCAGTCACTCCATGCATTGAGATTGATGGTCCGACGGTTCTAATGAAGAATGGGGAGTTCCTGAGGGTAAGTACAGAGGAGCAATGGAATGAGTGTGAAGGTGGGTTGGACTCGATTTGGGATGCAGGAGAAATACTAGTTGGTTATGGTGAATTCCTAGAAAACAACAAACCACTGGTTCCGTCGTCATACTCCGTAGACTGGTGGGCAGTGGATATTGCAGATTCTCTGGACACACATGAAAAGGTCGAGAAATTCTCCGATATTCTTGGGATGAAGAGGTCCGAACTACCCCCTGGGATGCCCTTCAATGGGGCAATTAAACGCGGAGGTGAGTCTCCTCTGGAGAGAAATTGGAGACGCAGGGATTGGATTTCTTCCCTCAAGAAGTTGGAAATTTCTTGGCGCCAGATTCAGGAAATCTCGATTTCCTACGGCTCTTCTGTCCCCCCTCCTTGGAATCATTGGTGGTCCGATCTGCCGATTCAGTTCGTTCCTGAATTAGTTGACTCTATACTTGAGAAAGGTTCTATCGAAGACTCGTCTCTCAGGATTAGAGATGTAGTAGATGGTTGGCCATACTCATTGGCTAGTGAAGAGTCACTCTTCGGTGAACCGCTATTTGGAGAGTGGCCTCGATGGACGGAAGTATCCCGTCATGGATTGGTCAAATCATCTCTAATGACACTGGGGATAGAGCATCGGAACGAAGGCTCCGACATATTGATTCCAAAACACTGGGAGAGTCTACTGGATGGCCTGGGACTGGATTATTCACTACAGGAAATAGTCGTCAGGAAAGACGTGAAGCCAATCGTATCCGATATTGTAGGCAAGATATCCGGATACGAAAAAGAGATCCAAGCTACTGGGAGTGATTTGGACGAGGCAGGACGAATGGAAGCACGGAGTAGGCTGGATGATTACCTGGTAGAGAGGAGCCTGCAATTGGTCAGGAGAGTCTCAGTTCTTCCCAGATGGGAGGATTCGGTCCCCTGTAGAATTGGAGCGAGGATGGGAAGGCCGGAGAAATCGGGGCCGAGGGAGATGAGTCCCCTTGTGCACTCGCTCTTTCCTATCGGTGATAATGGGGGACCGCAGAGACTAGTATCGGAAGCCTCCAAAAAGGGGTCGATTAGAATCGTGGTGGGTCCGAGAATATGCCAGGAATGCGGGAAGGAGAGTCCGCATGTCACTTGTCATCACAGACCCGATCCAGATGAGCCAATGGAATGCGGTGGGAAGACCGTAGGTGCCCCCCGGAGGAAGAGGGGGAGGAGGAAGGGTGAGAGGACTGCGGTAAATCTTGGTTCCATCATCGAGGCAAAGAGGAGGAAGCTAGGACTAGACAGGATTCCGAAGAAAATCAAGGCCGTAAAGGGGCTAGTCTCCGAAGAGCAGTCTCCAGAGCAGTTGGAGAAGGGGATCCTCAGAGGTCTGCACGAAGTTTCAGTTTTCAGAGACGGAACCTCCAGATTTGACATGAGTGATGTCCCAGTGACACACTTCAGACCATCGGAGATCAAGACATCATGGAAGAGATTGGTGGAACTTGGTTATACTCATGATTTCACTGGGGAACCATTGAGAGGTGAGAATCAGATTCTGGAGTTGCTACCTCAGGACTTCATTCCGTCTAGTTTGGCTTCCGACCATCTTCTATCCACTTGCGCATTTGTCGATGACCTAATGGTTAGATTCTATGGCATGGAGCCTTTCTACGAGGCAAATAGTCTGCAAGACATTGTGGGACATATTGCTATTGGGCTAGCGCCCCACACCTCTGGGGGGGTTGCATGCAGAATCATCGGTTGGACCGATGCGTCCGCTGGATATGCCCATCCTCTGTTCCATGCTGCAAAGAGGAGGAATTGCGATGGTGACGAAGACAGCATAATGATGCTGATGGATGGCTTGCTCAACTTCACTCAAACAATACTGCCGGCAAACAGGGGAGGGAGGATGGATGCACCGCTTGTCCTCACGACAAGATTGAATCCAAGTGAGATTGACAAGGAGGCATTGAACGTAGACTGCGCTTGGAGTTACAGCAGGGAGTTCTATGAGTCTACTCTTGGTCAGCCTCATCCCAAGGAAGTAAGGGGGCTTGTCGATATAGTCGAGAATAGGCTTGGGATGATAGGAGAAATACGAGGTTATGGTTGGACTCACGATTCTGGTCCGCTTGATGCTGGTCCAGAGAACTCCTCTTACAAGACTCTCGTGACCATGAAGGACAAGTTGGAGGGCCAGTTGGGCCTAGGGAGGATGTTGCGACCTGTCGCGGCCGAGAGGGTCGCGAAGCAGGTGATAGAGTCCCACTTCCTCCCGGACATGAGGGGGAACCTAATGGCATACACGAGGCAGAAGATCAGGTGTGTAAAATGCGGCGAGTCGTACCGAAGGATGCCCCTCGCAGGAAAATGCATCAAGCAGAAGTCTAGGCCTTCAGGTGGTTTCACGGGAGGGGATATGGACTCCGGATGTGGAGGGAACGTCGTACTGACCGTCTCAGAGGGAGCAGTGAGGAAGTATATCCA
>CAXEIX010000054.1:0-6054 GCA_963996605.1 uncultured Candidatus Poseidoniales archaeon
TATCATAGTAGTTCTCCATGTAGGGATCCATCTCGCCCCCGACATATGTCACCGGTCCGGCGAAGAATCCCTCTGCAATGTCTGGGCACACATTGTCAAAGTCGTCCGAGTCATAGTCAACGGTGCTTGAGAAGTAATTCATGTGCATAACTTGGGATCTCGCTTCAGCACTTCCATTCTTGTACAGGAGAGGATGTAGGGCAGTGGTCCCCGAAATTGGAACTATGGTCTTCAGGTACTGGCTTCCCATTGCAGCTGCCTCCCATTGTGTGGCTCCCTCGTACGACTTTCCATAGAGGCCGACGTTTCCATTACTCCAATCTTGTTCTCCGAGCCATTCCACTGCCGAGTGAATGCCGAGTCCCTCTCCTGCTCCCCTGTAGTCGAAGCACCCGCTACTCTCTTCGGTTCCGAAAACTGCGACCTGTGCGAATGCGTAACCGTGAGGTACAAAATTCTCGAAGATGAACTCCCCTCGCCCTGCTCCCACGATACTCGTCGGAGTGGACTCGTCCCCTGGAGAACCATAGGAGAAGTAGGGGGATATCACGGCTATCACCGGGACCTTAGTCCCATCCTCGGTGTTGCTCGGCAACCAGTATGAGAGGTGAACCTCTGCAGAGCTGGGGCCAGTCTCCCAGACAGATGAGGTATCTACCTCAATCATCGCCTCTTGGACGTCCAGAGCGTAGTGAGGACCAGCTTCCAGAACCCTGCTGAATGTTCCGCTAGTGTCCCACTCGAGATCACCCCTTTCCCATATGCTCGGATAGGAGTTTTCTGAATCGGCATCGGAGCCTATGCAACCTGAGAGCGCGCAACTCAGGAGAAGCGTCGCAACCACGACGGAGCGGTCCCTCATGCTCCTACCAACACATAGGGGGACAAATACGTGGCGATTCTACGCAATTTCCTTCATTAATGCGAGTGTTGCCTCAATCCATTCCTCTGCATGATCATCGTAGTCTACATCGCAGTCGAGTCTTTCGTTTGTTCTTTTTCCACCCTTCTCTTCCAGGATAGAGTCCCATTCCTTGCCCGATTCGCAGAAGAATTCGAAAGCCGTATCCCCGAGGGCTAGGACTGCGAAGTTTACCCCCTCCATGCTGCCCTCCTCTGATTCAGAGACGGCGTCATACAGATCTTGGGCATTCACGGGTTGCTCCCCCTCACCCCAAGTACTGCAAATCACAATCAGCCTCTTTGTTTCCGAGATATCCTCTGGAGAAATGTCTTCCATATCCATGACTTTCGGATTCAGATCGAACCTCTTTGCCGAATGAGCTGCGTCATCGGCTAACTCTTCGGCATTTCCCGTCTCGGTTCCGAAAATTAAGAGCAAGTCTCTGTCTCCCATAGTCTTCACTACTTAATTTTCTACTAAGAAATTGACTAACAACTGGTTTGGCAAATTGCCGATTAGCGTGGAAAGCTGACCTAGTTGACTCTGCGAGGTGGTTCTGGAAACTCCAGTTGAATGCAGAGAATTGGAAAGAATCTCAGAGCCGCATGCACCTCTGGGGGATGTCTCGTCTATCTTGTGGATTGAGATATCGTAGCAACCTGTGTATTCGCTGCCCATTGTTGTGAAATTATCAAGGAACATCTCGTAATTTAGTGATAGGATCGAGTTTAGGACAGCAGTACGTGATACTACATCCAATATTGTAGGGTCGTAGATGAAGGATCGATATGGAAGATTCCCGAGAGGCGGCAATGAGGCATATCCTCCTGAATCTAGACACCACGTTTCATCTGTAGGCTGTAAGTCATCGTTACAGAAGATTGTCTGCCCATCGCTGATAACAAATGCAATATCTCCGCCTCCCTCGGATAGGCATCTAAGAGCGCCATTGGTCCCATGGAATTCTGACCCTTCCCCGGGGAAGCTATAATTCGAATCGAAGACTGATTGGATTATCTCAGAAATCGTGGAGTTTCCTATATCTGGTAAATCGTTAGTCAGTCCCTCTCCAATCAGATGTCCTGCCGCCAATAGTGTGCTCGGATGACTTGGGCCTGCAAAGCATGGAGAAAGGCCACTCATCAAAGTATACGGATCCGATGAGTTGGCTAGTTCGCTGTCTGATTTGACGATGGCAATAGATTGTGAAAATGCTCTCTCTTGTTCGTCCAATAATGACGCCAGAACCGACATACCATCATGCTTCCATGCCTTCCAAGAGGGGATTCCATCGGTTATTGCAATGTTTATGACGCCATTAGAAAGGTTTTCCACCAGACTAATATGATTCTCGAATTCTGAAATACTCACATTTATTCCCACATCATGGCTAATTGAATCGGCTAAGAATTCGAAAGAAAATGCAGTGGAGTTTGACAGAGGGCCAATTACACCGATTACGATTTCTTCTACACTCAGATTGACTTGTTCGGGATTACTAGGGTCCTCGAAGTATGCCTGCAACCCGGGAATGTTGTAAATGAGGGAGGAGTATCCATCCAAATGCTCGAAGGAGGTTGTGGAGGTGAAACCTGAGGTTCCGAATAGAGATCGTAGTGTCTGATCCATCTCGTTGATTCCGCTGAGCCTAAGCAATTCTTCGGAAATCTTCTGCGAGGTTTCAGAATCGAGGAAGTCGGGATTGTACATTAATGCGTTGCTGGGAGACCTGCCAAAGGTTGGAAGTACGGTGTACTCATCCTCTGCGAGACACCACGAGGGCCTGTTCTGATCGTCTTCAGAACAGTGGTCGGATACTGTTGAGTCTTGGAGGAATGCGATGTCTCCATTTCCATCTGAAAGGCACCTGAGCGCTCCTGAATATCCGTAATACTTTGTGCCTGCTTGTGGAATTGCGGGCTCATCATCCAGGAAGTCTTGGATTGTGAATAGTAGTGATTCCACATCGTTTGGATTTCCAGCGACATTAGCGTATCCAAGGCCCAGTAGGAAACCCATGGGCAGAAGCATCCCCACGGAGTCGAACCATCCTGTGTGACAGGGTTTCTTTCCCTCGAATAATGAAAATGGATCGGTCAACGGATCGTCGTCAATGTGGTAAGTGGCGATCTCGCTGTCTGATTTGACCCATGCATTGGAATTGTAGTAGGTTCTGCCGTAGTTCTCCTGATCAGCAAGAAGAACCTGGAGGTCGTAGTTCTTCCAACTCATCCAAGAGGAGGCTGCATCCATCATTGCAAGGTCAACATGACCGAACCTGAGAGACTCGATCATGGCTTCTTCGGATTCAACGGGATATGGAGTGACATCGAAGATGGTCTCATCTGAAAATCTTTCAGCCATGTAGGAAGGGTCATTTTGGGTGCCGAATGTTTCCTCATCCACGATGAATGCTATTGACAGGGGGATTGCTGCCTCCATCTGCTCTTCGTGTGATGGTTCTTCTTGTCCTGGTGTTACTAATTCTGAATTATCCGAATTTGTTTGCAAGCAACCTGAAAACGAAACGAGAAGAAGCATCATAGTACCGAGAAGAGTATTGCCTATTGGCTGACCTGTAGGCACAAATATTCCACTCAAACAGAACATATAAATTTCTGTGATTTGCCCTCTCACTGGACTATTTACGGAGTGGTTTACCTAGAATAGGGGTAGTCTTGATTTCCCCCTCCCCATGCCGTGACTATGGCACTAGGTGACCTTACAGACTTCGAGGCTAGGCTGCTGAAGTGGATTTCCGCATCGGACTTTGTTGAAGTTGCGTGGTCTACGAAGAGGGCCGCGGAAGCTTTCAACGTCAAGGAGAAGGAGGTCTACGAGGCATTGGCAGCCCTCTCCTCAAAGGCCAAGGATCACATTCAGATCTTCTATGACGGTGGAGCCATCAGAATCGTCGCGGACTACTAGTTCTCATTCGGTTAGGAGAGTTTTCTCGTACTGAGGCAAGAATACTCCTGTCCAAGTGGGCTTGGTGTTTTCGGACTCGTCAGTGAAGAATGAGCGAAGATAGATGGAGACCAAATCAATCAGCATCACAACCATGAAGATTATCAGAAGATAAGCTCCAACCTTTTCATATTGGAGGAACTTCAGATAGAGGTTGATGTAATATCCAATTCCACCTGCTCCCACTATTCCTATTACAGTCCCAGATCTGACGTTGTATTCGAACATGAATATCATCTGGGCAATTAGGTGATTTGCCATTTCTGGGATAACCACCCACAGTGATAACTCGGCTTTGGTCAGGCCCATGGCGTTCGCCGCCTCAAGTGGTGCGCTATTCATCCCCTCAATTGCCTCGTACTGCATCTTTCCGAGATATCCTACTGTGTAAATGGTCATCGCCATTATTCCTGCTGTGGGGCCTAGTCCCACCAAGATGACGAAGATAATGGCCCAAATCAGACTTGGTAGGCTCCGACATGCTGAGACTACAGCCCTGGAAGGATAGGTGATGTATTGCGGGAACAGGTTTCTTGAGCTAAGGAGGCCCATGGGCAATGACAGGATCATACCGAAGAAGGTTGCGAGAATTGCAATCTTTATTGTTTCAATCATTCCAATCCATGCTGTTGAACATGTGAACTGTAGAAACCTGTTTGCTTCACAAGGAGGGTAAGATTGGGGTTCAATTACACTCCACCCATTCCAATCCCAGACCATTCCCGAGGTCAGTTCCAGTAGAATCCTGAATGTTAACAGCAGGACTACGACGGAAACTATCAACTCCCTTAGTTCTGGGTCAATTTTTGCCAAAATTTTTGCCAAAACTACACCTCCATGACCGAAGTATCTGTGATGAACGGGTTGAGCCTTCCATCATCTATAACCAGAAGCCTATCAGAAATCTCCCTTGCTCGAGAGACGTCGTGCTCGACTAGAATCATGGCAGCTTCGTTTGATCGTACATAGTCCAGTACAGATTTTACCACCCTTTCTGATGTTTCTTCGTCCAACTCGCTTAGGAACTCATCAGCCAAAATAAGTCTTGGACGTTGGGCTAGAGTCCTGGCTGTAGCTACTCTCCTCTGCTGGCCGCCTGAGAGTCGTTTAATCGGCTCGTTCTTCTTCTCCCCCAGACCCATGGCTTCGATAGCGTTCATCGCATGCTCCCTAGATGTTGATCTAGGATTTCCTGCTCTCGAACCCAGCATGACATTGGACCAGACACTGGAGTGCCTGACCAGACCTAGCTTCTGTGGAATGTATCCTATAGATCCTCTTTCTGGCCTCTGGGGTATTGTCGCTCCACAAACATGAACTGTTCCGGATATTGGATTCAGAAGACCAGCTATAGTTTTCAAGAGGGATGTTTTTCCAATTCCCGAGGGCCCAGTAATTGCGAGAACTTCACCTGGATTGACATGAAAATCATCTATGGAAAGCAGGCTATGACCTTGGAAGCCAACTTCCAGATTGCTTATCCTAACTACCGCTGGCATGGTCTTTCGAGTCTGATTTTACTTTTGATATTTAGGTAACCCTAAATTTAAGGACAAAATGCGTTTCGGGTCTGAATATGAGTTCAGCGATTGACAGAGTTAGAGAGGCATTACAGGGAAGGAGCATTCCGATTGCGGTTGTTGGGCTGCTATTATCATCTGCCGTTCTATGGGCATTATTCACTGTGGATTACGACGAGTGCGGTGATGATGAGGACTGTATCAGGATTGCTTACGAAGTGAAGGACACATACCTATTCTGGGATGCAAATCCACAGGAGATGGCTGACAAGCTCAGCGAGTTGACTGGGGAGAAAGTGGTAGTGTACCCAGTAGCTGATGAAGTGGCTGCGATTGAGGCGGTTGCAAATGGCAATGCAGAGATCGCGATGGTCGATGGGGCTGCCGGATGGTTGGGTTACCAGGTGTACGACTTGGACGTAGTCGCCGTCGAGAAGAAGCCGGATGGCAGGGTCTACTACAACGCTGCAGCATGGGTAAGGGCCGACTCAGACATCGCAGCCGCATACCTTGATGATGATCCTGACACCGACCCATTCGCACTGATGGAGGGCAAGAAGTCGTGCCACACGGGTTGGCTGAAGAGCGCTGGCATGCTGATACCAATGGGTTATCTGATTGGGAATGGATATGCTGAAGTCCAAGGCGATGCCGAGGAAATCG